>DAINAU010000202.1:0-6980 GCA_036733285.1 bacterium | reverse complement strand
AGCTTTTCTGTAATGCCATTTTCCTCTAATAAAATATTTTATTCTTTAATTCTGTCGTAATCTGAAGTTAATGATTGACAAAATGCAAATTTTTTATTATCATAAATAATAATATTTTTGTGTTATATTAAAAATGAAATGATTGTGGAAAATTTTCGAGGATGATAAATGATTAAAAGCGTAAAAAAAAAAATTAATTTCAGTATAAAAATATTAGGCAAAGCAGAAATAAAATCTCCATTAAAGCTATCGACAAAATATGGAGACAAAAAAGTTAATTATGTAAGCGACAACGAATACATAATGTTTTACAATGAATACAACCAATTAAAACAATTTAAAAAGATAGAAGAAGTTCCAAGATTCGAGATAGCCGGACCGCGGCAATATTTATATTTTAATCCGCCTCAGACAAAAGCCGCCATAGTAACTTGCGGAGGATTAGCTCCGGGACTAAACGACGTAATACGGGCGCTTGTAATGGAATTATACTGGATATATGGCGTAAAATCCATTATAGGAATTCCATATGGTTATTCGGGATTCAACAGAAAAAACGGATTCGAACCGATAGAATTAACTCCAAACAGGGTAAGCGAAATACATTCGTTTGGAGGCACAATACTTGGAACGTCAAGGGGCAAACAGGATGCTGCGGAGGTTGCGGATTATCTGCTGCAATCGAATATTTCGATTTTATTCTGCATTGGCGGCGATGGAACATTGCGCGGAGCAAATGCGATACATAAAGAAATTGCGAAACGGAAATTAAAAATATCCGTTGTCGGCATACCTAAAACAATAGATAACGATATAGCGTATACTGATAAGACTTTCGGATTCGAGACTGCGTTTTCAAAAGCCGCCGAGGCGATAAAATCGGCTCATTCAGAAGCGAGAAGCGCATATCGCGGCATAGGTCTTGTAAAATTAATGGGACGGCATTCGGGATATATCGCGGCAAACGCGGCGTTAGCTCTTAAAGAAGTAAATTTTGTTTTAGTTCCGGAAATCAAGTTTGATTTAAACGGGAAAAACGGGCTTTTTGAGAAATTGAAAGAAAGATTGATTTCGAGAAAACACGCGGTTTTAGTTGTTGCGGAAGGAGCCGGTCAGGAACATCTTATTTCAAACAATTCAAAAGTCGAATACGACGCTTCAGGCAACGTGAAATTAAACGATATAGGGTTATTTTTAAAACAGGAAATAATAAATTATTTTAAAAAAGAGAATTTTGATTGTTCATTGAAATATATAGATCCGAGTTATACAATCAGAAGTCTTCCGGCAAATCCTACGGACAGTATTTTTTGCGGGACGCTCGCTCAGAATGCGGCTCATTGCGCTATGTCCGGCAGAACCGACGTTGTAATCGGTTACCATCAGAATCATTTTGTGCATATACCGATTGAAACGGCGACTTCGTTCAGAAAAGAGATTGACCCTGAAGGAGAATTATGGTTTAGCGTTCTTGAAGCGACGGGTCAAACGTCGATGATAAATTAATTAAAAAATTTAGAAAGGACGATGCTAAATTATGGAAAAAAGCGATGTTATCCTTGAAAATTCCGAACAATTTGATCAATTGTCGGATCAGTTCAGCGAGCTTGAAAAAGATTTAGAAGATTTAACCGGAAAAAAAGAGTTTTCAACAAGCGCAATTTTAGGTTCGGAAGAAGAACACGAAGAAGACAAGACGTATTATTTTCTTGTATCTCCTGAAAAAGACGCGGCAAACGTCGACGTTTTTAGAATATTCAATAAAATGACGGAAGTCGTTCAAGGTCAATTAATCGCTTCCGTATATAACCTATCCGACAATTCAACTTTATTACAGCAATATCAACCGGGCAACAATATTGCAGTTTCGCCCGACGGGAAACAATTTTTTGCCGCTGCCGCTGGGCAGGTAACGTGGTGGGGAAACAGCGTATCCATTGAAAAACTAAAAAAAATAAACGGAGACATATCGCCTTTGATAGGCGAACAAAGATATAATGAAACGATAGTTGTCAACGGCAATATAACAGACGACGTTAAGATACATATAAACGGAGATTTATTTGTAACTGAAAATATTGGAAAAGCCGAAGTGGAAGTAAGCGGGAATATTTACGTTAAGAATGGAATAAGAGGAAGAAGCGGCGGAAAAGTTACAGCTAAGGGAAATATATTTGCGAAATTCATTGAGAATTCCAACGTATCGTCGCATGGAAGCATTATAGTGAACGACGCGATAATGCACAGCAAAACAAGCGCGGAGAACAAGATAATAATAAATGGAAAATTAAAAAGATTAATAGTCGGCGGCGTTACCTGCGCCGGAGAAGAAGTGGCTTCGGGCGTAATCGGTTCCGAAACCTATACGGTTACAGAAATAGTTATCGGACTTCTCGGCAATGAAAAAGAAGAATTGAATAAACTAACTGAGAAAAAACACGAATATCAAAGGCGAATTCAACAATTGGATCTCGACATTTCTAAACTTGTAACTTTGAAATCAGAGGGCAAATTCACAGACGCTCAAGCTAAAAGACTCGACGAATTGAAAGAAGAAAAAAAACAGTTAACAGCCGACTCGCATAACGCTTCAAAAAAAATCGAATATATAGATAATAAATTAAATTCAAGAAAATCGGGCTGCGTATCGGCGAGCGAAATAATATATCCGGGCGTAAAATTAAATATAAACAATGTTCTTGGACCTATAAACAGTTCCATAAAAAGATGTTCGGCTGCGGCTAAAAAAGGCGAATTATCTTTCATTGAATACAAACAGCCGCAAATTCCTTTGGACGATAATGATTTTATCAAACATAGACCGCAGTCAAAACCATTGAGTTTTTCAGAAGCTAAAATTGTCAGGAAGAGCATAATAATAATAGAAAATTCTGAAGAATCCGCCGTAGCGAAAGGTATGGAACTATTGAATTTATCGAAAGACAATATGGTTTATACGGTTCTTGAATACAGCGGGATCGGACGTTCCGCCAGATATAAAATACGTATGGTGGAGGTAAAAGAGGGAGAAAATCCGAAAAAGATAAAACAAAAAATAACCCCGTTCGATAAAAATAAATCGGTGGTTGTGGAAGGAGAAACCGTCGAGGATTGTTTGAAAAAAGTATCTTCATATTTCAGAGTGCCGGTCGAAAGATTAAATTATACGATACTTCAGCAAAAAGCGACGGGAATTCTCGGAGTCGGAAAAAAGATTTTTCAATTGAAAGTATCAATGAAAAGCGAAAGCGACGAATCAAAACAGATACAGAAGGATTCGATAGTAACGACATTTGAAAACGATATGGACGGTTATTTCACGCTTCAAAATACCGACGACGGTTTGATATTAACAGTGTATCCTCCGAGAGGTCAAGGGAAAAAAGTCGACGAGCAAGACGTAATAAAAGAAATAAATTTATACGGATATAAAAAAGATATAAATCTGGAAGCGGCTTCGGAAGCCGTGAAAAACGCCGCAGGAATTATAAATAAAATCGGACCGCGCCAGCCCGAACCGGAACTCGACGGCAAATTTGAGATTAAAGTTGCGGATGATAAATTATCGGCGTCCATAATAATGTATCCGCCAGAACCCGGCGGAAAATACGTGGCGAAAGAAACGGTTATGAATAAAATCGCCGAATCGGGAATAAAGCATTTTAAAGAAGAAGAAATCGACAGAGTTTTTAATGAATTCATTTACGCGGAAGAAGTGATTTTTGCTCAAGGCAAGAATAAAGTTGACGGCAAAGACGCCGCGTTAGATTTTAAAATAAATATAAGCGATGAAAAAATTTTGAATTTTAAGGAAGACGATGCCGGCAAAGTCGATTTTCATGAAATGGGTTTGATTGAAAACGTAATGGCAGGTCAGACTTTAGCGAGAAAAATACCGGCGTCAATAGGCGAAAACGGAGAAGACATATTTGGAACCGTTATTACGGCTTCTGATGGAAACGATATTCAATTGACGCCTGGAAAAAATGTCAGTCTTTCAGACGACGGAATGGAAATGATTTCGGATATAGACGGATTTGTCGCTTACGACGGAAAAAAATTAAGGGTTGATCCGATATATCACGTGAACGGAGACGTTTCTTTTGAAACGGGCAATATTACGTTTTTAGGAGCCGTTATAGTCACTGGAACCGTTAGAGACGATTTTGTCATAAGAGCGAGCGGAGACGTGTTTGTCGGTTCGGTTGCAGCGGCGGAAATCGAAGCGGAAGGAAACGTAGTAATACGCGGAGGCGTATCCGGCAGAGATAAAGCTCAGATAAAAGCCGGCGGTTCCGTCATATCGAAATTTGTGGAGCAGGCGAATATAAGCGCCGGAAAACACGTGGTTGTTCAGGAAGCGATTATGCACTCGAATATATCTGCCGGCGGATCGATTGTATGCCTCGAGGGAAAAAGAGGGTTGATAGTAGGCGGAACCATAAGAGCGGGCGAAGAAATATATTGCAAAGAACTCGGCTCGAAAATAGCTACCCGGACTTTTGTTGAAGTCGGAATAGACCCCGCGGTCAGACAGAGCATAATAGAACTTGAAACAAAATTAAGGGAACAAAAAGAAAATTTCGATAGAGTGAGAAAAGGCATAAAGGCATTGTCCATGCTTAAAAAGAAAGTAGGAGTTCTACCGCCTCAAAAAGAATCTCTGCTGCTTGAGCTTGTCGGGTTGAACCGCGTATTAAACACAAAATTGCAATCCATTCAGCAAGAATTGAAAACGCTTCAGACGAAAATGAGAGAAAGCGGAAAAGGAAAAGTTTGCGTTCTTAATCAAGTGTATACCGGAATAAAAATAGTGGTTAAAAACGCTATTGTTCATATTGACCAGGAAATGACGTTTTCAAAATTCTTTTATGAAAACGGGGAGGTTAGAATCGGACAATACGAAGAACCGCCCACAAAATTAATGGAGCAATTGAAAACGGAAATAAAAGAACCGAGAAAATAACGGAAAATGTATTTAGTTTATAGAAAAGAAATTGACAGTTCTCAATTGCTTGCCAAACAGATATGCGATAAGATAAACGATAAAATAATCGTAGTCGCCGCGGAAACTCAAACGTCAGGATTGGGAAGAAATTCAAGAAAATGGAGCAGTTCGCCCGGCGGTCTGTATTTTACGCTCGTATTAAAAAACGTCGCTATGCCGTCGCCTCTTTCCGTTTATATTCCTCTGGCTATATGCGATTTTCTCTATGAAAAATATAAAATCGAAACTTTCATAAAATGGCCTAACGATATTTATTACGACGGTAAAAAAATCTGCGGAATACTTATCGACAATAAAACGTCTTCAAAAAATGTTCATAGTTTTATAGGAATAGGAATTAATTATAACAATCTTTCCGCGTCTGAAAATTCTATAGGGTTAAGCGATATTTTAAAAAAGACAATTGAACTTTCGACGATAAAAGAATCCGTTGAATTGACTGTGAAAATTCTTGATTGCGCCCAATATCTCAATGATAAAAAACGGTTAATCGCGGATTATTCCCGAAAATCCCTCGTTATTAATCGATGCGTTGAAATCGTTATCGACGATAATAATGCTGTTTGTTCGCTCGTGAAAGAAATTGGAAACGACGGAGAATTAATTTTGGAAAACGGAAAAAAATTTTTGAACGCTCAACGGCTTATTTTAAAATGAATTTAAAAAGGAAGCGTATTAATATTTATGGACGAAGATTTTTTAAATTATAACAGACAAATATTATTCGAATATTTTTTTAGTTTGATTTCACAGTTTGCCAACAAAGATTTTTATGAGTCGAATTTCGACAAGCTGATGGAAACCGAAGAACTAATTCAAAAATATATTTATCGCTCCGAAGATTTTGACGACGATTCGATTGAAGAAGAAGAACATTATATAAAAGAGATTAATCTTGAAAACGACGATTATTACAGCGGTTTAATTGATAAAATAAAGGTTTTATACGATAAAATTTATTCCGTTAAACCGCAATCCGACGCGGAATATCTGGTTCAAACGATTTTCCTTGCGGAAATATCGGTTAATTACGATATAGAAGTTTCAATGAATTTTTATAAGAATTTAATAGGTTTGGTTTATCTTGAATTCGATAAAATATGTATTTCAAGAAGACTGTTTGATTTGCATTTTATATATCTTGAAGATTTTATAGACAAGATTTCCAAAACGCCGCAAATAAAAGACGAATTGCTTCTTATGCATAATTTGATAAGTATGTCAAAAAACGGGGACGTTCTTGACGCTTATTTTTTAATGGAAGCCGGCGCGGTTTATGATATGCTTGGAGACGTGAATAATACGACGTCATACCTTGAAAACGCGAAAACAGAATTATACAATTTATTAAAAAACACATTTCACAGCTTGAACTTTATTTATTCTGAAATACATAAAAATCCAAAAAAAAATAAAAAAATAGTCGAGGCGTTAAAAAAATCCGGAGTTTATATTTCCGATACCATAATAGAAACCGCGATAGAACGCTGCGACGTTTTCTTTAATTCTTCTCAATTTGAATTGAATTCTGAAACGGAAAAAATTTTAGCTCCCGATTTTTTCCATCCTCTGAAAATTTATTTGTGCATTCAAGCAGGCGATTTTTATTTTGAAAAAAAAAATTACAAGACTTCGGAGTATTATTTTAACCAGTGCCTCGAGGCGGTAATTTTTTATTTTGAATATATTTTTTATAAACTGGGTTATTTATACGAACAAAAAGGCGATTTCGTAAAGGCATATGGAAATTATGAATGGATATATAATGATAAAGAGCTTGATGAAATAAACAAAGCGTTTTCCGAAGGGAAAAAATGGCAGGACGATATTGATAATTAATTTCTTATAATGTATATTGCTAAAATGAGTATTTGAAATGAAAAAAGCGAAGGCATTAGAAAGAAAGGCGGTTGGCGGAAAAAACTAACATATTCAAATAATCAATTACTAAAAGATATTGAAGAATTAGTAG
>DAINAU010000201.1:0-7033 GCA_036733285.1 bacterium | reverse complement strand
CATTTTGAGATGCAGGGTTTAAACGGATCAAAAGTAATTATAAGATTCTGGATTATTTCAATAATGCTTTTGTTATTTTGTTTATGCGCTTTAAAATTAAGATAAATACTAATTTTATGGAAAAAATTAAACGTAAAAAAATCAGCGTATTGGGAATTTGCAAATCCGGAGTATACGCTTCGACACTTTTGAAAAAATACGATAATGAAATTTATCTGAGCGATATATCCGAAAAAAATCTTTCAGAATACAAGGATACGCTTGAGAAAAACCGGATAAAATACGAAACCGGACGGCACAATATGGAAATCATATGCGATTCGGATATTGTAGTCGTAAGTCCGGGAATTCCGGAAAGCGCGGAAGTAATGAGAAAAATAAGAGCAAAAAAAAAGTATGTAATAGGCGAGATAGAAGCGGCTTTCAGATTTTGCGATAAACCCGTAATTGCGGTTACTGGTTCAAACGGAAAAACCACAGTTACTTCTTTAATAGGAAAAATAATTGAAACCGCAGGGCATAAACCGATTGTTTGCGGAAACATCGGATATCCGTTTAGCCGGGCAATTCTTGAAAATCCCGATTATGACTGCGTTGTTCTTGAACTCAGCAGTTTTCAAATCGACGCGATTGATAAATTCAGACCGGATATTTGCGTTATAACCAATATAACTCCGAATCATCTTGACAGATACGAAAGTTTTGATCATTACGTCTTGAGTAAAAAAAATATTTTTAAAAATCAGAAAAAAGAAAATTTTGCGATATTGAATTTCAACGACGCGGCAGTTTTAAAAATTTCGTTCGGCGCCTCGGCAAATAAAATTTATTTTAATTGCGCAAACGGATTCTTTTTGACTGACGGAAATATAGTTTTGAACAGAGAAGGGAAATTGACGCATATAATAAAAACAAGCGAACTGAAAATTTTCGGCGGACATAATTATGAAAACGTAATGGCCGCGTCCGCCGCGGCTCTTCAGTTTGGAGTGAAAACAGATAAACTGCGCGAAGCTTTGAAGTCGTTTGAAGGCGTCGAACACAGGATTGAATTTGTGGAAGAAGTTAACGGAAAAAAATTTTATAACGATTCAAAAGCCACAAGCGCGGATTCGGTGATAAAATCCCTTGAAGCGTTTGATTGCAAAATAGTATTGATTGCCGGCGGCAGAGACAAAAATTCGGATTACCGGGTTTTAAAGGATTTAATAAAAAAGAAAGTCAGGAAACTTGTGTTAACCGGCGAAGCCGCTGAAAAAATTAATTCTCAAATAAATATTCCTGAAATTACGGCGGTTGAAAAAGATTTTGAAAAAGCCGTTAAAACGGCTTATGAATCGGCTGAATCGGGAGACGCCGTTTTGTTGTCGCCCGCTTGTTCGAGTTACGACAGATTTTTAAATTTTGAAGAACGCGGAAAGTTTTTTAAAAACGCAGTTCGCGGATTGAAGACAAAATGAAAACAAAAGACTTTGACCATCTGATTCTGATGTTTGTCATATTTTTTTATGTGTTCGGAATAATTATGATATACAGCGCAAGCGGATATTACGCGTATAAACATCTTGACGCTTATCCCGGATATTTTGCGGTTAAACATTTAATGTTCGGATTAATAGGATTAATATTATTATTTTTCGGAAATTGGATAAACCTTGAAAACTCAAGAAAACACATTGGAATCGCGTTGATAGTAATAGCGGCGCTGCTTATACTTGTTCTGATACCGGGAATAGGCAACAGAGCCGGCGGCGCCGCGAGATGGATTAAAATCGGATTTTTAAAAATCCAGCCTTCGGAATTCGTGAAAATATTTTTGATTTTTTTTATAGCGAATTTTATAGATAGAAACAGAAACGAAATGGATTCATTCTGGCGGGGTTTTTTTCCTCCGATGCTGATAATCGGAATATTGCTGGGATTGATTGTTATTGAACCTGATTTCAGCACGTCGATGGCTATAGGAGCGTTAAGCGTAACAATGCTTTTTATCGGAGGCGTTAAAATCAATCATTTGTTAACCTTGTTTTTAATAGGCGCGCTGCTTGCCGGAGCTATAGTATTGCATTCGCCTTATAAATTAAACAGGGTGAAAGCGTGGCTTAATATAGACGCGGACCCGTTGAGCAAAGGCTATCACATAACGCGTTCAAAACTTGCGATATGCACGGGCGGATTTTTAGGAAAAGGGTTAAGCAACAGCGAAGTAAAAATCGCAGGGCTTCCGGAATCGCATACTGATTTTATTTTCGCTATTATGTGCGAAGAATTGGGATACGCGGGCATAATGTTCATTTTGTTTTTTTATCTCGTTTTGATTTACAGAGGAATAAAAGTCGTTCTAAATATAACCGGGGCATATTTGAAATTTATTGCGATAGGAATAACGTTGATGCTCGTAATGCATTTGACTATAAATACCGGAGTAGTAACCGGCTTATTGCCGACGACTGGAATAACGCTGCCGTTTTTAAGTTATGGCGGTTCGTCTTTAATAGCGTTTATGTTTAGTATGGGAATACTTTTAAATATTTCGAGTCTAACAAACGACAAGTTATCGGGAGAACGGGATGTTCGGAAGATTTAAGAATTTTCATTTTATAGGTATTGGCGGCGTGGGGATGAGCGGAATAGCCGAGGTTTTACTTAATCTCGGTTTTAACGTGAGCGGTTCTGATATAAAAGCGTCGGATTACACAAAACATCTTGAAAAACTCGGCGCTAAAATTTATATCGGACACAGATCCGAGAATATCGGAGACGCGGACGCGGCGGTATGGTCGAGCGCCGTAAATCAGTCGAATCCGGAACTTGAGCGCGCTAAGGAAAAAAAGATTCCGGTTATCAGAAGAGCTGAAATGCTTGCGGAACTTATGCGTTTAAAAAAAGGAATAGCGATAGCTGGAACGCACGGAAAGACTACTACCACTTCGATAACGTCATTAATGCTTGCCAACGCCGGATTCGACCCTACTATTGTCATAGGCGGAAAACTGAACAATATAGGTTCCGGAGCAAAGCTTGGAAAAGGCGAATACATTGTGGCGGAAGCCGACGAGAGCGACGGTTCGTTTTTAAAATTATTTCCGCAATACTGCATAGTAACCAACATAGATTCTGATCATCTTGATCACTACGGTTCGATGGATATTTTAAAAAACACATTTTTGACTTTTATAGAAAAACTGCCGTTTTACGGATTGTGTTCGTTATGCGCGGACGATGAAAATATAAGAGAAATACTTCCCAGAATAACAGCGAGAAAGGCGACATACGGTTTGTCAAAAGACGCCGACTATACTATAAAAAATTATAAGAGCGAGGGATTGACTTCTGAATTCGACGCGATGTATAAGAATAAGAAATTAGGAAGCGTAAAACTTTATATTCCAGGGATGCATAATGTTTTAAATTCGCTCGCGGCGATATCGATAGCTCTGGAGCTTGGAGTGAATTTTAAAACGGCGGCGTCGACGCTCGCCGAATTTAGAGGCGTTCAGCGAAGATTTCAGATAAAAAGCGATTTAAACGACATTTTAGTCGCTGACGATTACGGGCATCATCCAACCGAGATTGCGGCGACTATACGCGCGGCGAAATCAAACTGGAAACGCAGAATAATAGCTATATTTCAACCTCACAGATATACGAGAACGCAGCTTCTCGCGGAAGAATTCGGAAAAGCGTTTAAAGAAGCGGATATAGTTATTGTAACGGATATTTACGCGGCTTCGGAAAATCCGATTCCCGGCGTAACGTCCGGATTGATTATAGACAGCATAAAAAAACAATGCGACAATACGGCGATTTATAAAAAAACCTTCGACGAGATTATCGAATTTACGCTTTCAATATTGAAACCCGGAGATATTGTATTGACGCTTGGAGCCGGAAATATTTGGACTGTGTCGGAAAAATTATCAAAAAAAATAGGGAAAAGATAAATGAGCGGAACTGTTTTTTCGGAGTTAAGTTCAAAACTTAGTTCAAGTTATTTTTATTACGATGCGGAAATGAAAAATTATAGTTCGATGCGCGTCGGCGGAAAACCGGCCGCGCTGATAATTGTGGAAGATTCCGAGGATTTTATCCGCATATTCGATTTTTTTCGAAACAAGGAATATAAATTAGTAATAATCGGAAAATGCTCGAATATGATATTCGGAGATAATTTAAAGAATTATGTTGTTATCGGACTTGGAGAAAATTTCAATAAAATATCGGTTAACGATAATTTGATGAATTGCTCTGCCGGAGTTCCTCTGCAGCAGGCGGTTAGAAAAACAGCCGAATTCGGATTATCCGGTTTTGAATGGGCGATGGGAATACCCGGAACAATAGGCGGAGCTATAACTAATAACGCCGGAAGCGGAAATAGAAGCGTTATAGATTCGGCGGAATCGGTTATGGTTATAAATTATTACGGCGAAAGACGGATTATTAAACCGTCCGAATTGAATCCGGCGTATAGAACGACAGATATAAAAATCAGGAAAAATTTGATTATACTCGGCGCGGTTTTTAGATTTGAAAAAGCCGACAGATTGAGCGTCTTGAATTCTTTAAATGAAAATTTTACCGCAAAACAAAATTCGCAGCCGCTTAACGAATTCAGCGCAGGCTGCATTTTTAAAAATCCGGAAGGATTATCGGCCGGCAAATTAATCGACGAATCGGGATTGAAAGGAAAAATAATCGGAGGCGCGGGAATTTCGACCAAACACGCTAATTTTATTATAAATTCCAATAACGCGTCATTCGCCGATATAATGAATTTAATTGATTTGATAAAAAATACGGTTTTAAAAAAGTTTAATATAGAGCTTGAACTTGAAGTTGAAATAATTTCCGGTTGATACCGGAGGAGGAATAATATTATGAATGAGAATCTTAATAACGAGGTTTTAGATATTGACGCGCCGAAAATATTGGTGATTTATTGCGGTTTTTCTTCCGAATATAAAATTTCTGAAAAAACCGGAACCGCGGTAATAAACGCATTGAGCAAAAAGAACGTAAAGGTTATTCCTTTCAGATTGTCAAGAGAAAATATAACGGATATTGCAAAAGTTGATTTCGACGCGGCTTTTATAGCGCTTCACGGACGCTACGGCGAGGATGGAACCGTTCAGGGCTATCTTGAACTGCTCGGAAAAAAGTATTGCGGTTCCGGCGTTATGTCAAGCTCTTTGTGCTTGAATAAATATTATACAAAATTGATTCTTTTACAGAAAAATATTCCGACTCCGGAATTTTCTTTGTTTGAAAGCATCGGCGAAATCGATATTGAAAAATTGGAATTGCCGGCGGTTATTAAGCCCGTTGAAGAGGGATCGAGCATAGGTTTGAGCGTTGTAAAAAACAGGGCGAATCTTAAAACCTCGCTTGAGCTTGCGTTTAATCATTCAAAAAAAGTTATGGTAGAAAAATACGTTCCTGGCAGAGAAGTTACGGTGGCTGTCATTCAGCAGAAAGGAAATATAATGGCGCTGCCCGTGATAGAGATAGCTCCGCAAAACGAATTTTTTGATTATGAAGCGAAATATACAAAGGGAAAAACCGAGTATATTGTTCCGGCGAGAATAGACTCGACGTTAACTTCCAGAGTTCAGAAAATAAGCGAGGAATGTTTTAAAGCTCTCGATTGTAAGGATTTTGCCAGAATAGATTTGATAATAGACAAAGATGGAAACCCGACGGTTTTGGAAATAAACACTATTCCTGGAATGACTGAAACGAGTCTGTTGCCGAAAGCCGCGCGCGCCGCAGGCATAGAATTTGAAGATTTAATCGAATCTTTCGTAAAAAATAATTTATAAAAGATAAAGGCGTATGTTTAAATACAACGGATTGTCCGACAAACTATTAAAGAATCAGCGGATAATAAAAAAGAATAAAACCGCTAAAAATTCCGGAAATTATTTTTTAGGGAAATTGTCTGAAATACTTTCCGCGGTCTTGAATTTTCTGGCGTTCGACAGAATAATGCCGTTTTCTAAAAAAAAAATTTTTTCGGGACAATCGTCTTATTCTGGAAATTTAAAAAGCTCGACCATAAACAACGACTACATAATCCGGTTTTTAGTTAAATTTTTGAAATTGAGTTTTGCCGCATTATTGATAATTTTATTATGGCTGGGAGCGGAACATATTAAACATTATATGACGACTTCTAAAAAGTTTATTATAAGCGGCGTGAAAATCAACGGTTGCGATATTATTCCCAAAAACAAAATCAAGAAATTATATCTGGATTTTTGTTTTTCAAAAGGAATTCCGGAATTTGGAAATATTTTTACTTTCGATATTAATGAACTGCATAAGTTCATTATCGACAGATGCAACGCCATAGAAACTCTTTACATAAGCAGAAACTTCGATTATAGCGTAGGAATAAATATAACGGAAAAAATTCCGGTCGGAATAATTATCGGAACGGAAGGGAAACTGAAATATATAGATTCAAAATTGAATATCTTTGATATAAACGATCCCTCAAAAACAGATTATCCGGCGTTATCGGTAGCCGGTTATAATTTTGATTTATCAAAAAAGAAAGCCGACGCGGCCGCGGCAGGTTTGATACAAATAACGAATAATATGCCTTTAAAAATCAAGAACGCCGCGTCTGAGATCGAGTATAATAACGGGAATTTCATTATATATCTTAAAAACGGCGTAAAGACTTTGTGTTACGCCGATAATTATTCCGGCAGGATTGACAATATCGACATAATAATTTCGAGTTTTGAGGAAGGATATATCGATTACATTGATTTAAGGTTTAAAAATATTTATTTAATGCCAAAAAAAATAACGAAGGAGAAGAAGGTATGATAGACGATTATAAGGCGATTATCGATATAGGCACAAGTAAAATAGCGGTAATAGTTGGAGAATACAACGCTCAGACAAAAGAGCTGAATATTCTCGGATTCGGCAAATCAAAATCCGACGGGATAAAAAATGGAGTAGTTGTCGATATAGAAAAAACTTCGGTTGCGATAAAAAACGCGGTAGAAGAAGCGGAAAC
>DAINAU010000200.1:0-7189 GCA_036733285.1 bacterium | reverse complement strand
GCGGATGTTTTACGCCAGATTTACATTTTGAACAGTTTTTGTTTGAGCATGACTGTTTCAATAAAACCACAGTTCCCCTGCAATGAAGTTATATATAGTCATTGCTTTGACTATGTATTCCTCTGTCTTTTGTGCTGCAACCCTGATTTTTTCAACGTTTAGTCGCCAATAGTGTCATAATTTTCTGGGATTTTGAGACGCCTTGTTTAGATTTTGAGAATTCGATTATAATGCTGAAATTCTTTCTGAAGATAGAAAAGCGATATTTAAAAAATCGCAGATGATTTTTGCCGACAATGATTCTGTCTGTTTATCATTAACGTTAAGTCCGGTTTCGTCTCCGGTTCTTGCAACGTATTTTTGCAGGAACCATTCTATTCCTGCGTTATCTACTATTTGCCGGATGTTTTTTAAGTCTTGAACATCCACAAAATCCGGATAAACCGTAGTTCTAAACTCGGCGTTTTTTCTTTGTTTGATTAACTCGACGGATTTCTTTACGTCGTTTAATATTTTATTTGTAAAACCGGAATTGTTTATTTGTTCGGAGAACAACAGATTATATTTGTGGAAAGAAGTTTTTATATCCATTGCGATATAATCGCAGAATTCTGATATTTCTTTCAATGCGTCCGGATTAGTTCCGTTAGTGTCGAGTTTTGTTTTATAGCCGATTTGTTTTGCGTATTTAAGAAAAAATTTGAGATCCGGATGAATAGTGGGTTCGCCGCCGCAGATAACAATCGCGTCGTTGAATTTTTTTCGTTTCTCAAGATTTTCAAATAAAAAATCAAGAGGAATTGATTTGGAATTATCGAATAAAAACTTATTGTGGCAGTATTCGCATCTGAAATTACAGCCGTTCGTAAATAAAACAATGGATATATTTTCCGGATAATCAATAAAAGAATTCCATTCGATTCCGCCGAAACTGATTTTAAAATCAGTTTCGGGTCGAATATAATTAATTTTCATAACTTGTAAAAGAAAGGCCGCGAGATATTAAAACAAGAAAAAAATATTTGGATTAAACAACGGACTCGTAGACGAATCTGTTTTTAAATTCTTCCTGTTTTCCTTCGTTCCAGTTGCTTACCGGTCTTAAATAACCGACTATTCTTGAAAAAATTTCCGCGTCTCTGCCGCATACCGGACACTTGGAGATTTTTCCTTTGAAATATCCGTGTTCAGAGCAGACGCTGAACGTCGGCGTCAGCGTGAAATACGGAAGTTTATACGCCGATGAAACTTTTTTGATAATTGATTTTACCATTTCAACGTTAGGGATTTCTTCTTTTAAAAAGATATGGAATACGGTTCCGCCGGTATATAAAACCTGTAAATCATCCTGATGATTCAGAGCCGTAAAAATATCGTTTGAATAATCTACCGGCAATTGAGTTGAATTTGAATAATAAGGTATTCCGTTTCCTGCGGCCGCAATCATAGGAAACATTTTTCTGTCAAGACGCGCGAGTCTATATGAAGTTCCTTCGGCGGGAGTGGATTCGAGATTATACAGATTGCCGGTTTTTTCCTGATAAAGCCGTATTCTTTCCCGCATAAAATTAAGAATTTCAACGGCGAATTCTTTGCCTTCTTTTTCGGATATGTCTTTGCCGAGAAAATTCAGGCAGCATTCGTTTCCGCCGACTAATCCGATAGTGGAAAAATGATTTATCCAGTATTGTTTGTTTTTCTGATAAATATCTTTTAAATAATATTTCGCATAAGGGTAAATTCCGCTTTGAGTGGTTGCTTCGAGGAATCTGCGTTTAATTTCAAGACTTTCGCTCGCCGAATCCATCAATAAACCGAGCCGGTTGAAAAATTCTTCTTTGTTTTTGGCGATATAACCTATGCGCGGAAGATTTATTGTTACGACTCCGATGCTTCCCGTCAACGGATTCGCTCCGAATAATCCGCCTCCGCGGCTTAATAATTCTCTGTTATCGAGACGAAGTCTGCAGCACATACTTCTTGCGTCTTCCGGATTCATATCGGAATTTACGAAATTGGAAAAATAAGGAGTTCCGTATTTTGCGGTCATTTTCCAGATGAGTTCGTAATTGGGATTGTCCCACTCAAAATCTTTTGTAATGTTGTAAGTTGGAATAGGAAACGAAAAAACTCTTCCGGAAGCGTCGCCTTCGAGCATAACTTCGGCGAAAGCTTTATTGATTAAATTCATTTCTTCCTGAAAATCGCCGTAAGTTTTATTTTTTATTTCTCCGCCGATAATGACAAATTGATTTTTTAAAATGTCCGGCGGCTGCAAATCCATTGTGATATTTGTGAAAGGAGTTTGAAACCCAACCCGCGTCGGGATGTTAAGATTGAAGATGAATTCCTGTATAGATTGTTTAATCTGTTCGTAATCGAGTTTGTCGTAATAAATGAACGGAGCGAGGTAAGTGTCGAAATTTGAAAATGCCTGAGCGCCCGCCGCTTCGCCCTGAAGCGTGTAGAAAAAATTCACTATCTGACCGAGAGCGGTTCTGAAATGTTTCGGCGGCTTGCATTCCACTTTGCCCGGAACGCCGCGGAATCCGTTCGCAAGAAGATTGAACAAATCCCAGCCGCAGCAGTAGACCGCGAGAATATTCAAATCGTGAATATGAAAATCGCCTGAATTATGAGCTTCTCTGATATGTTTCGGATAAATTTTGTTAAGCCAGTAATTTGCGGAGATGGAAGAAGCGACGTAATTATTGAGACCCTGAATCGAATAAGTCATATTGCTGTTTTCGCTGACTCTCCAATCGAGACGATTCAAATATTTGTCTATTATCTGAGTCATATCGTTGAATAATTTATCAGTTTGTTCTATGTTTTTATACTGCATTCTGTATAAAGAATACGCTTTGGCTACGCGCCATAAACCCTGATTCACGAATTCTTCTTCGACGATATCCGACACGGTTTCAATATCTATTACTGATTTAGATTTAAAAATTTCATTTAATTTGTCAAGACAATTAGCGAATATCAAATCGTTTTTTTCTTTTTGAATTTCAAATTGAGCGCAAACTTTATCAATGGCGTTTTTCATTTTTAACGGATTATCGGCTACAATATCTCCGTTTCTTTTTTTTATATATTTCATAATAAAAAATCCTCCGTCGGTTTTAAACGGTTAGTTTATATTAAATTGCGTTAAGTTTTAAAAAGTTAAATTCTTGCAGTTAAGCGCTAAAGCGGGGAGCGAGCCGCGGCGTAATTTGTGGAAAACGCCGCGGATAAAAAAACAATAAATAAAATTATTTATTTTTCCTTTTGAAACGATCTCTTAATTTTCTATGTTTATGTTTTTTCATTTTTTTGCGTCTTTTTTTTATTACGCTTCCCATAACATTCACCTGTTTGAAATAATTTAAATTAAAAAACAAATATATTTTTTTTTAAAAAAAAGTCAAACAATATTTCTAAAAAAATAAAAATAAAATTTCGCAGTTGAATTTTAATTAATTATATGCTAAATTAAACAATATTTTTTTACGCGAGGAGATAATATGTATATAAAACTATTGTTGAAATCGAATTCGATTTTTAAAAATTTGACCGACGAGGAATTGGACAACATTATTCCATACATAACTACCGTTAATATAACGAAAGATCAAATGATTTTTTCCGACGGAGACGAGGGAGACGCGCTTTATATTATCACAAACGGAATGATAAGGATTTATAAGAAAATCGACGCGACTAAAGAAAAAACGCTTTCTCAATTGAAGAACGGGGATTGTTTCGGAGAAATGGCTTTGATAGACGATAACGTAAGAAGCGCGTCCGCAAAATCAATGACGAACGGCTCCCTGCTGATTTTGACGAGAGAAGGATTTCATAAACTTGTTACGGAACAGCCGGCCGCGGGTTTTAAGATATTAATGGAATTAGCGAAAATTTTGACGAAAAGACTTCGCGAAGCCGACGAGCAAATACTTGATATTTTAAGTTTTCATTTTCAGAAAAAATAAAAACATTGCATTTTTCAAAAATTAAACGTAAAATACAAAAAAATTGACGATTTGATTTTTGTCGAATTTTAAAAAAAGGCGGGAAAAATATGTCACAATTTAGCAACGATGATTTTTTTGGCTTGTATTTGTATAATAAAGGTTATGTAACATATTCTTTGCTGATAAAAGCGACTTTAATGCAAAAACAGTTAAATAAAAAAATCGGAGACTGGGCTATAGAACTCGGATACTTAACCCGCGAACAAGTCAACATAATTTATAACGAACAAAAAAGGACGAATAATTATTTTGGAGAAATAGCGATAAAAAAGGGATTGCTTTCCGAAAAAACGGTTCAGAACATAATGCAGATTCAAAAAGAATCCCACACATTTATCGGAGAGATTTTTCAATTGCTCGGCTATATAACCGAGAGTCAATTGAAAAAAGAACTTGAAGAATACGACAGAATAGAGGAAGAACGCATAAAAGAAGTCAACTCGTTTATGAAAGCAAACGTTGAAAAATTTCCTTATCTGGATTTGATACTCGACGCCGCCGAACACACTTTTTACAGGATGATGCTGATGTCTTTGAAAGTTGGAAAAGAAGTTCAAATTTCCAATAAAATACAAAAGCAGGACGACATTTACAGGGTTACTTTTTCCGGCGATTATAATTTTTCGATTTTTTACAATTACAGCAAAGTTTTCAGCGACGATATGGTTTTTAATTTTTTCAGCACATATCCGAAAAAAAAAGTAATATCAATGCGAGATTCAATACTTCAGGAATTAAGCAATATCGTATCCGGAGTAATAGCTACGGATTTATCGAATTTAAAAGATATTTCGGTAAATATATCCATACCTCATAAAATTAATGATAATGAAATCGGGTTCGACTCCAATTTATTAAGAGTGCCGCTGGTTTCGCCTGACGGAATAGTCGAATTGAATTTTATGAAAAATTAATTGCAAAAATCAGGGAGTTCACAGGATGAAAAAAGTTTTGATTGTCGACGATGCAATGGTTATGAGAATGATGCTCAGAGACATTCTCGAAAAAAACGGATTTGAAGTGGTGGGCGAAGCTAAAGACGGATTAGAAGGCGAAAAACTATATTTGGAATTGAAACCAGACGTTGTTACAATGGACATATCAATGCCTCAATGCGACGGTATTCAGGCTGTCAAGCTGATAAAAAAAAACGATCCGGGCGCGAAAATAATTATGATTAGCGCGCTTGGACAAAAAGAACAGGTGCTTGAAGCTATTAAATCTGGAGCGAAAGATTTTATAGTCAAACCGTTCGATGAAACTAACGTCTTGAACACAATAAAAAGAATCACCCAATAAAGCAAAAAAAATATTGACTTTATTTTTTACAAATTATATAATTTTATAACTATGATAATTTTAACTCGATTAAACGACACTCAGTTCTATGCGAATCCGCATCAAATAGAGTTTCTGGAAGAAACTCCGGATACGATAATCACAATGCTTTCCGGCAAAAAAGTGGTTGTAAAAAATAAAGCCGCTGAAATAATAAAAAGAATAATAGAATACCGAAAAGAAATAAATATAATGGATACGAACGATTTAAAAAGAGAGAAAGAGATTTGATATATTGATTTTAATGGAATAAAGTTTAGGAGGCAGCGATGGATTTTGGAACCCTTACAGGGATAATAGTTTCAATTATATTATGTATGTGGTCGATAACTTTGATACCCGGCGTTACTCTTGGATTATATTGGGATCCGCCGTCGTTTACTCTTGTCGTTGGATGCACGATTATGGGGTATGTTACAAGCACTCCGCTTCCTAAATTAAAACTGGTGTTTCAAGTCGGAAAAGCCGCTTTTCGCGAAAAAAAATTGGATTTAATAGGCGTTATTCCATTGCTGGTAAGTTTTGCGGAAAAAGCAAGACGCGAAGGATTGCTTGCTCTTGAAGACGATATAGAATCTCTGGACGACGCTTTTTTGAAACGAGGAATTCAGCTTGTGGTCGACGGAACGGATCCGGAACTTGTAAAAACAATTATGCAGACTCAAATGTCTTATATAGAAGAACGGCACGCTTTTGGAAAAGGAATATTCGAAGGAATGGCGTCGTTGGCTCCTGCGTTCGGTATGATTGGAACATTGATAGGACTTGTTGCGATGTTGAAGAATATGGACGATCCGTCGATGATTGGACCGTCAATGGCCACCGCTTTAATAACCACCTTATACGGAGCTATCATAGCTAATATTTTTTGTAATCCGGTAATTAATAAGTTAAATGCAAAAAGCAGCGAAGAAATATTATTGAAAAAAATAATGCTTGAAGGAATGCTTGCAATACAGGCGGGCGACAATCCCCGAATAGTCGATGAAAAATTAAAAGCGTTTTTACCTCCCGCATTAGCTAAACAAGCGGGCGGAGCCGCCGGCGGAGAAGGCGGAGAAGGAGGAGAAGCTAAATAATGCCAACCCTTAAATGCAAGCATTGCGGCGGTTTGAATAATTTAAAAGCCGGCACTCCGGATTATATGTTGACGTTTGGAGATTTGAATTCTTTGCTGCTGACGTTTTTCGTTTTGCTGATTGCGAGCGCAAGTTTTGACGTTAAGAAATTCAACGTTATAGTAAGCGCTTTTCAGGGAAGTTTCGGGGTATTTGAAGGCGGAAAAACAGTAACGCCTGCGGATTTGCCCGACCTTGGAGTAAAACCGAGCGAAATAATGGAAGACGCTGGAAAAATAGTTTCAATAGCCAAAAGAGAATCTTCAGACATATCCGAGGAATTGAGAGAAGCGGTATCCGACGGAAAAGTGGAGATTCAGGAAACCGAAGAAGGACTTGTAATTCAAGTAACTGATCAGATGTTGTTTGACGCGGGCAGTCCGGATTTGAAATCTGCGGACGCAAAAAAAATATTGTCGAAAGTCGGCAAGGTATTGAACAGCG
The DNA here is from genome assembly GCA_036733285.1 of bacterium. Classification (GTDB taxonomy): domain Bacteria; phylum JAGOBX01; class JAGOBX01; order JAGOBX01; family JAGOBX01; genus JAGOBX01. Next base: position 267 of record DAINAU010000200.1, on the reverse strand, counting down.
TCGAAGGTTTGAGAGATAGGAATATTAGAATAGAGGGGCATACTGACGATATCGGTTCGGCTTTTGAAAATAAAGGAATGAAATATAACGCGAATTCAAATTGGGAATTATCCGCGTTGCGGGCGACGAACGTTTTAAGATTTTTAGGCGAGGTTGCCGACGTTGATAATAAAAGATTATCAGCCGCGGGTTATGGGCAGTATAAACCCTTGCCCCGCAGAGCGGACGAGTCTGAAGAACAATGGCGCGGCAGAAACAGGCGCGTCG
>DAINAU010000199.1:0-7242 GCA_036733285.1 bacterium | reverse complement strand
TGTTTATGAGTTGATTGTTGACAAAAAAATCAAGCGCGTAATTTATGTATTGCCGCAGGATAACCTTATCTTCAAACGGTCTTTTAAAGCGTCTGCAGAATTGTTCTGCGGCATTCATATAGACCATTTCATTTTCCATATCCCTGTTCAGCAGATGCAAACATTCCTTTAAGTAGATAAAGGCAATGTCATTCTGATAGAATGTGAAAAAATGATCAGTAAACCTCTGAATATCTCTCTCGTCATTTTCAAAGCGATATAAAATAAGGTTAATGCTGAATGTTCTGTTTTGCCTGTTGAATTCTATGCGGCCGCTAATGCGCATATTTCCGATATAATCGCCGAGCGGCTTATTATGCGCCGATATATCGCAGATATTAATCTTGACAGGCACGAGTGAAACCAGCGGCAGAACATTCGTAAATTCGCTGAAAATCTTTGTTAGCGGCTTGTGTATGCGCGCAATAACTTTTCCCTGCAGCTGAACCACCAGCGGTTCTGGGATTTTTATGTTGGCTACTGTAAAATACGGAATATTAGTGTCTAATTGCATTAGTAAGTATTCTCCTTTTTATATTAAAAGTTCGCATAACACTTTCCGCAGTTCTTTTGTTTCGGTATTTGCGGGATTAAACATTTTTATTTTCATATCAAACAGCATTTTTTTACGAGGACTGTTATCAAGTGAATTGATAAGACAATTAAGCTCGAGAATCACCGCGCTGACAAGCGCTGAAAATTCAGATTTCTTCGCTGATTGAATAATATAATCCGCGAATATCTCAGCTGTTTCTCTTTTGACAATAAGCCGGACAATTGATGAAAAAATTATCTGATTGACTATACTTTTTGAATCCGCTTCGAAATTACCGCTTTTTATCATTTTTTCAAAATCGAATTCCGACAATATGACATAATGTTTTCTGAATGCCGCTGCCGCTGACTGCGAAACAAAACCTGCCGCAAGGTTATATGCGTTATCAGCTGATTCGTTGCCGTCGAAAAGATATGATAACTGCGTCCAGGAACGATATGTTGCAAACGGAGTGTTAACGGATTCTTCCTCCTCCCTGAACTCCGGATGTGATTTAAGAAATGACGCGACATTTCTGTTTATTGTAATGCCGATTTGCGAATACCAGTAATCAAACTCCATTGAAACAAACAGCCATTGGAACCTGTTGTTAACTGCCGCGTAAAAGCCTTCGTTCCCGCTTTCTGCGCTGTGGTTCGCAGCGCCAGCTATCGCAATATTCTTTGACAATTTGAAGTTATGGAGCTGTCGTTCAAGAACAAACTCGAAGAAATGCCGTTGACTCATTCTGTCCATTATCTGAATATCGTCAATGAAAATAAGAACTTTTTTCTTTTCAGCCATCAAGTTGGCCGTATATATAATTTCAGGAACAGTCCAATGCGTGAATGCTGAGCCGTGTTTCTCTATCCGATCAATGACCAAGGTGTTCGTGATTGGAATACCTGACCAGAATTCAGGCGTTTTTGCGCCTGTAACATAATAAATGTCCATATTCATTTCACGCGCCAACTCTCGGATAATACTCGTTTTTCCAATTCCCGGGCGGCCGCACCATATCGGAACATACTGCACTTTTCCTTCAAGCTGCAGACGAATATTATTTTTCATATCATTGATTGTAGAATGTAACGATCGTGTTGACAGCATTTGTTTTTCCTCCTGAAAAGTTAAAATTACATAGATATTTTTATCAGATTATTACTTTTACCTCTGGCGCGATATCTGTTCCTAGCGCAGGATAGAGTAGAATTTCGCGTAGAGTAATATCCGGTTTCAATAAGTTTTTCTTTATATGTTCATAGTAAATTGCTTCCTTGAAAATTTGTTTTTGCTGTTTTATTTCCGAAAATGTTTCGAAAAATATTTCCTTGAGTTTTGGGTTTTTACATAATTCATTAAACACAGTTGCGAATGATCTATCGGTTGAAAAATTAAAAGCGTTATATTGCAAATAATTTTTTTTTGTAATCGTATTATAAATTGAAGGATTTTGATTATCAAAATCAATCAAATACCATACCGTAGACCACTTTCCGTCACTGCTGTTTTCTGCACGTATTATTGCGTTTATTCTTGTGTTATTCTTTTTCAATTCCAAATTGCAAACCACATTTTGAGATAATTTTGAAAAATAATTTTTTATTCTATCGTCCAATTTTTCAATTATCGAATCAAATATATATTTTTGTTTATAAATTTTGAAAATCGGAAGCGTTATAAACTGCGAAGCATTACGAATTAAAGTAAATCGTAAAAAAAATAAATCGCATTTGATAATCGAATATTTATCGGCAGTTCCATATTTTATAAGTATAATATTAAAGTGATTCAAGAAAATTGCCCATATCTGATATAATGACCGATCATAATCCATAAAAATACTTGGGCTAAATTTACTTTTTATCATACACACGCTTAACATTTCAAAAGCGGCTGACTCTGTTTTAAAAAAATTATGTAAAAACGAATGTATCATATCTCTTACAATAATATTATTTTTGGCTGAGCTGATTTTTTCTTCATTATCGCAAATAAACTTTTTAATTTCGATATGTCCCTTTTCAAGTAACTCTTCAATTGTCATTTCTAATCTCCGATTATAAAAAATTTGTAGTCGCGAATTTTAATTCGCGCAAACCTTACCTTGAATTCGAATTGCATTCAGATTTTGAAAAATTGAAAAAACAGCCAAATTTTTCACCTGCAAATTGTTTTATCCGTGATGTTCAAATTCTGATCAGCGACTAAAATCCATAATTTCAGTTTATTGTAATTTTCAATCAAAACAGGATGATTGATTTTTTTGAAAATTTCAAGACGCTGCGCAAATAAAAAATCGTAAGCTTCCTTATCAAATTCAATTTCTGCCATTTTCATATCTTTGTCGAAAATTTTACCGCTGTATTTTGGTATTTCAATTTTATCTTTTTTATATTTGAAAATAGTTGGATGATAAATGCGAAACCACAAACCTTCATTTCTATAACCAAAAATGTAGCAATGTTCTTTTATTATGGAATCTTTATAAACATAATTCCAGGAAATTTGGTCATCGAAATTATTGAGAAAACATGCAAAATCAGAGCGATTTTTAAATTTAGATAGTTCCTTATTTGTGACACTTTTTAATGGATCGCAGGAAGTACAGAAATCGTGCATATACGAATAATGTTCGACTGTATTCAATTCCTTCAAAGCATCAATTAGTTTGTAATAGCAAAAAAAATATTTTCTGAATTTATTCTCAAATTCAATTCGCTGTTGTTTGTATAAGTTCATAGTTTCACTTCCAATAATTATTTTCGACTCTTAAAATATGGAGAGCCATCATTTTATAGCGCAGGACTTCAACAAGATACGCCGGTATCATTTTTATATAATCATTTTCTTTGAGTACCTCAAATGCCATTTTCTTTACAATTGCATTATTTTCAATTATTTCAAATTCCTGCATCAATAAATTTTTGCAAATAATATCATATATCGACATAAAATTATTACGCGATAAAAAATCTGAGAAATGTAAAAGCGCGTTAGCAATAATTTTTATAAAATAACCTCTAATAAAATTTAAAGATTTTTCATTACATCCACAATTCAAATAATTTTTTTGCGTCAGTAATGCTGCTGCTAAATTTGTTGAACCTTCTGCCAACATAGTTGACAACATAATAATTTGATTCATATAATGCTGAGGAAAATTCAATATCAAATTATAAACGCGTTTGTATTTTTGAGTATAGTCCATACCGTTATAATCAATTTTTATAAACTCTTCAATAACTTTTTGCTCAAAATCAGTTTCAGGTTTGGGAAGTTTATCTATGATCCATTTATCAATAAGTTCATTTTCAACAATTTCGTCGAACATTGAAATTTTTAATTTAAATTTTATACTTTCATTTGACCATAAAAAACAATGAGCGCCAGAATATTTTGACTTCTTGTCATTACATATATTTCCTCTAATATCCTCTAATGTCATAGAACCAAAACGCATTGAGTGATCATCGTGAAGCGAGTGATATCCGCAGTTTTCCCTGAACCAAGGCAATATTACTTCAGTTAATTCAACAAACTCATCCTGAATCTGCATTTCCGCTTTTTTGAATAATCTTTTACTGAATTTTAATTTGCTCATAGTATGTCCTCCCCAAAATTTATTTCAATTTTCAACTGAAACATTTCAACACGAATTTCACAGATTTTTACGAATATATTACAATTTTTATTCGTTTAATTCGTGATTAAATCAAAATTGCATCTTATTTCAAATTATAAAGTTTTTGAGTTTAAATCTTTTTCCACATCCGCATTAATCACTTTATAAAATTCTAAAATCGTATTCCTTAATTCTTCAATCAATTTAGGATTATCTATATCATCATCAAGTTTTAAAACTTTTTCATACGGCAAAAATATATTTATTGCATAACCAATACTGATTTTAACATTACAGCAATCTTCCTTAACAAGATCATTCCAGTCAGTGTCATATCTCCAGTAAATATTTTTGTCTACTGTTTCTGAAATAATTCCTGATACCTCATTTGAATGATTACAGTTCTTCCATTTTAAATCAGCGCAGCTTTTTTGAATTTCTGTAAATTGATTCTTTAATAAATAAAATTCGGTTATGTTATTGTCTATTCGAGTTTTTTTATGACTCCCGCCTCTTTTATAAACAAAAACATACGGATATACATTCATTTTATATCCGTTTATTAACTCTGGAAATTTAAAATCATTTTTATTTTTATTAAAGAAATTTTCCGCTTCTTCGACATTTTTGCCTATAGTCATTGAAATAGATAAACAATCGTTTGGATGAAGATCAAATTCATCTTTCATCAGAGCAGTTTCTATTTTAATCTTTTCAAACATACCGCAATCAGATGAAATTACTATCTCAGGCATTTTTGAAATCCCATCAAATTTTTTCTCCAATGTTCCAATATTTAAGTTTTTTTTTATATAATACAATCTATTGCATATTTCCGCGTAAGCCAGGCGATCGGAAATATTATAATTACAATCAAGGTCGTCACTCATAGTAAATTCTATATTCTTAAGTAATTTTTGCGGAAACAAATGCCAAAGGTTTGACTGGAGATAAATCATAAAATCATTTAATCTCTTAGTTTTATCGTTATCTTTTTCATAATTTTTTATCCGCTGCTCAATTATTACAAAAAGTGTTTTCCAATCCAAAACCTTATGCGTTATATTTTTTACAATTTCTGATTTATACTTTGAATTATACTCTCGATTATATGCGTCAAGATTTTTAATATACTTATTAAATCTTTTTTGATAATCTTTCGGCAAGACATCAGTGTCGATAAAAAATAAAATTAGGACCTTTCCAATTTTTATGCTTAAATCAACATTTTTCCTATGTATTATTTTTAATTGATTTTTTAATACTTGACAATCCGCCTGTGTTATAGATATACCGATTATATTTGAAATTTCATTATCAAACATATAATATCGTTCAAGTTCTATTTCCTCGATGTCTTTATTCTTCTTAGAGTCAATATATGCCGCTAATTTTTTATTACTGCAACTGATTTTAAAAATAGTATGCAATAATTCTAAATCATACCGCAAGCACACGGCAAATGCGCGGATGATATTTTTACGAAAAATTTCAGCATCGTCATTATTGCTGTAAAAAATAAAATTATTCAGATTTTGGTTTTCCGGAATTTTCATATAATTATTCCCATTTTAACTAAAATTTATAATGTTTCCTGAAAATGTATTCCACTGATCATTTTCAAAATAAATTATTTGTTTATTTTCTAATTCTTTTCTTTTAACTTTACGAATAATGCTTGGACATATTTGAAAAAATAAATTTTGTGAACATTTTAAACATTTAATTATTAACCCATTATTATCAAAATATCTGCATTTTAATTCAGGTAAATATTTCATAAAATCCCATCGTATACATTTATATTCTGTTTTACAAAAAATACATTTATTATGTCCCTTATCCAAAATCAAAGAAGGACTTATATCCTTATGTAAGTGACCATCTCTAATAATTTCTAATAGTTCTTTTCGAGTAATTCGTTTTTCTTTCACCTGTATCATCCTCCATTTAATATTTTTCATTAAAAATTCATTTCACAATTTTTGATTATTACAATATCCTCAAAAATTTATTTTTAATAATTAACAAACCATTCTCTACTATTTTCATTCCATTTTGATTCACCCAGCAACTTTCCTTTTTTGTAATAACAAATTGAATTTATTTTCACAGATATTCCACCCCGAAATTTATTTTCAAGGGATTTGTTTTTTGTGTATCAAATAATGGATCTGAAAATACTGCTTTCTGGATATCATTAACAGAATAATTTTTAAGAGCGAATACCGCAACCGTATTTAAAAATAAATCATCAACTGAATCTTTGATTTTCAATCCCTCTTTTCTTGTGCATTTAACAAGCTGTAAAATATATTCTTTTTTGGGACACACTCCAACGGCCGCAGTTCCGATAATGCGTTCGGATTCGTCTTCGCTTTTTAATTTTTCAATAATAAACTTCTCGAGTTCGTTTCTTTTGCCTGATAATTTTAAATAGTGCGCGTAAATATCAGTTATTTCGTAACGCAATTTAATTTCAATTTTTTTGTCGTTAATATAATCTTCAAATTTATATTTGAAAAATATCGGCGCTTTTTCATATTTGAATCTTTCAAAATAGGATAAATCATTTTTAAATTCCGATTCTTTATATAAATAAATGTCAAAAATTATATCCGCATATTCCGGTTTATAATTTATCAATTTAAGAGAATGAAGGTAGTTCAAAATTATTTTCATTAAAACTATTTTTCGTTTATATTTTTTTGAAATCAATTCATCAATCCTGTTTTTTATTGCGCGAATTTCTTTTTCCTTCAAATTATCTGTAAACAGGCATAAAATGTCAGAAGTGAATTCTTCAATCTCAATATCCTGACAATTGACAAATTCCATAAGTTTATCGATAATTCCTTTTTCATCAAAGAAATCAATTATATCAATCTTTGTTTTTAGATTTTCCAATGATTCAAACCTCTTTGACTTATCACTATCACTCAACGCGTTCAATAGATTTCCAATTTCAGTTTTTTGCTTTTTCATATCAATCCTCCTATGATAAATATCAATATTTTTTATAAATAATCTACTCTTCGTATTT
>DAINAU010000198.1:0-7265 GCA_036733285.1 bacterium | reverse complement strand
AAGGTTTGTTTGGGGTTTTGTAACTTGCGAAAAATATTTGTTCTTTGGGACTGTTCAGATTACGAAATTTAGAAATTTAGAGCGCAGCCAGAAATTGTTCCAATAATTTTTATATACTTTTAGTATGTCATTCCTGTTGTTTATATGAAAAGTAAATATTAAATTGATGACGCTGAAAGTTGCAACAAGTTGCAAAGAGCGTCGAATTTCACATAGCCGTTGATGAAATCAACGATTAATAAATAATATGAAAACAGGATACGCAAGCGTTTTTATACGGTTATCCTTTTCCGATGAAATTCGGCTTGGGGATTATCAAAAACATTGTTTGGCGCAAAATTCAATTAGTATTTTTCTGAGTTTTTCTTTAAAACTCAAGCTATTCCAATTCTGAAAATGACCAAATCCTTTACGTATTAATTCCTCGCATAATTTATCGTCAGTCCATAATTTAAATATCGCGTCTGAAATTTCATCTATCGAACCGGGGTTGAAAAGCAAAGCGCAGTCTTTTACCTGTTCTGGAATTCCGTATATTTTTGATATGGCAACGGGACATCCGGCGGCAAACGCTTCAAGCGGCGGAATATTAGTGGGTCCAAAATAAGTCGGCATAACAAGCGCGCGCGCATTTTTATACAGATACGGCAAATCCGAATCAGGAACATACCCTAAAAAAATTACGTTTTTTTCAAGATTAAATTCTTTTACGGTTTTTACCGCGTTATCATAACCGTTTTTTTTTGAACCTGAAAAAACCAATTTTAAATCTGGCAGTTTATTTAATAAATCAGAAGCGGCTTTCAGAAGCGAACAATGATTTTTGTGCAGCCAGAATTGAGCCGGATAAAAAATATATTTTTCCGGAAGGAGATATTTTTCAGAAAAACCCTTATTGTTTGGATTATTTAAATAGCCAGTTATATATTTCGGAGCAATATAAGGCAGAACGTAAACATTTTCAGGGTTAACGTTATAAGATTCAATTACGTGCCGTTTACCGGTTTCAGAATCGACAAGAACGCCTTTCGAATAAGCGCACAATTCAGAAAATCTTTTTTCGCGCCTTTCAAATTCGCCGTTTGCCGAAACTTCGGGAAATCGCGTTTCATATCTATGCATCAAATCGTGAACAGCCGATAAAGACGGAACGTCAAGTTCCGCGGCGTAACTGTCGTGAGCTGGAAAAATGACGGCGCAGGGATTAATTTTTTTTATTTCCTTAAATACCGGGTCGATAAACCTTGACAGTATTCTCCAAAACTTTATCGTAATTCCGGTTTTTAAAATGAAATACCGTATAATTCTGCCAAAAGAAATTTTTTGAATTTTAACGTATTTCAGATTCTTTTTGAAATTTTTAGTTTCTATATCAAAACCCAAAGTTAAAAAAAATATTTCAAATTCATCTTCGGGCAATTCAGATAACGCCTGAATGATTGTCTGAATATATTGGTCAATACCGCCGTAAATTTTATTCCTCGCCGCGAATAAAACGATTTTTTTCATAATATTTTGGTCCTAATAAAACGTCTTTAAGTCGTATCATATTTCATCGCTGATTTTTTTTACAAATTCATCTATAACCGCGGCTCCTGTTTCGGCCGGCGATTTATCCAAATCTTCAAAATACTCTTTTAAAAACTTTTTCTGATTTTCCGAATTTTCAGCAATCCAAAATTTTCTAAACGATTTATCAGCAAGCAATTTTTTCATCATAGCTCCGTAATCTTCAAGATTATAGATATAAACCGCTCCGGAACCGTATAATTCCCATTTTGATTCGGCGTCAAGAATTATATTTATCATAGGTATTCCAAACCGCATAGCTTCAAGTCCCATTGTGGAAGTTTTAGTGACGAAGATATCGGCTGCCGCAAGACAGTCTAACGCCGACGTATTTTTATTCATAACAAAAATATTCGGGAAATTATATTTTTCAAACAATTCAACAAATTCTCCCGTATCGCAATTAGGATGCGGCTTAATTATCAACGCGGATTTATTTTGTTTTTCAGCAAACTCTAAAAGATAGCTTAATATCCTTATTTGTTCCGAAACCGGCTGAATTCCGCGAACCGAATTTGCCAAATCATATAAAATATATAAATCAAAATCTATTGACGATTTTAAAAAATCGCGGATTTGATTCGCGTTAAACCTCTCCGTTTTTTTTGAATTTAAATCAGAATACCTAATCATTCCCGTTAATTTTATCTTTTCCTGAGGAATTCCAAAATTCATCAAATGTCTCTTTTGAATTTTTCCCGCGGCTAAATATAAGTCTATACGTCCGGCTGTTTCAGAATACGCGGCGCCCGCAGTTAGCCAGAACCAATTAATAAAAACTGGTTTTCGGGGCAATAATTGAATAATATTTTTATAAAGCAAATCCCCTTCTATCAAATTGCCTCCTCCCCACAGTTTAACCGCCGCCGGATTTCTGTTTTTTAAAAACCGTTTAATCGCTTCATTTAATCTATGCCGTTTTGGCAATTCGTCGAATAAAAAAAATAAAATCGAATCGAATAAAATATCATTGAGAAATACTCCTTTGAATTCCAACGTTTTAACGTTATAAAACTCTTTTTTCAAAGCGTTAAGCTTAAATAAAATCTTAATCGAATAAAACAACGATTCGATAATAGATTTTACCGGAATATAGGATTCCAATTCTTCTGCGTTCAATTTAAGCGTTTTATTCAAATATTTTATTTTTTTTCCGGAATTCAAACATAGTATAACAGGCGAATATCCCAGCTTTTCCAATTCTTTCATTACGGGAATAATATTTTCAATATGTTTTTCCGAAGCGCCGACTAATTGAAAAATCATTTCATTGCCGCGGTTTTTATTTATGCTTTTGTTAAAGCAAAACAGATATTTTCCAGAATAATAGCCGGAAATTTTTGTTAAAAATTTTAGCGAATAATACGCGTTTTTCAATAAACTTTTAACAATCAATTTAACGCGAAAAATTTTTTTTAAAAAATTAAAATCATTTAAAAATTCGAGATTAATTTTTAAATGCGAAGCGGTCTCATTTAAAACGCTATCTTCAAAAATATATTTTGATTCAATCATCTCAGAAATTTTCGATATGTCGTTGGTTTTTATTATATCAATATACGAATCTATTAACAATAGAGCATCCTGAATCTTTTGCGTCGTATTTCCGCCCTCGACATGATGCAACCAGTGAAAAAGCGTTTCATCATAAAATAATTTATTATTGGAAGAAATATTTTTTAAATAAACATTAATTATGCTTATAAATTTCTTCACATCGTCATAAACCGAAAATAAACTTTTTGAATTTTCAAGCCAAACTATTCTATCAAACTTTCCTGTTTTTTCCGCGAATTTATGAATGCGCGGCGAATCTGAAGCGAGCATATAAAATTTTGATTTATCGAATTTTATTTTATCAATTGCGCAAAAATTCTTAATGTTTCTACAAACGATTAAAACTTTTTTTAAATTCAATCTTATTGTTTCCCCGTTAATATTTTCAAATCCGAAAATTTAACTATTCCGGTTAAAAATGAAATAATCATATACGAGAAAAATCCCGCGGATATTGTAAATAAAATATGAGTTTCAATTTTATTATCAATAACATATAATAATCCCGACCAGAATAACGCGATTATAAATAATCTATATAAAAATTTTTTCAAGTCCGTAAAATTCAAGTTAAAATATTTCAAAGTCAAACGCCGGACATAAAAAAATGAAATCATATAACTCATTAAAGTTGTTATGGCTGCCACAATAACGGTTTTAAAAATATAGATAAAAACAATATTCAAAACTATATTTAGAACCGCGGAAATTATGTTTGCATAAAAGATTTCTTTGGTTTTCACAAACAAAAAAAGAATAAACCCGTATATCAGAATCAATCCGTAAAAAAGAGCTCCTAATGAAATTATCGGCGATATAAGATAAGATTTTTCAGCGATTTCCGGAGTCGCAAGAACTGTCAATATGGATTTTGAAAGTAGGACGGAGGCTATGATAAAAGGAACTATCAGCCATAAAAAAAATTTCAAACAATACGACATAAGTCTATTGACCGCGTCCGCGTTTCCGGCGTCAAAAGCTTTTGCGAGAGCGGGTTGAACCGCGACGCTCAGCGCTTTGGGAATTAATATTATGAATATTCCAAGCGTGTATGCCGGATTATAATACGCCACTGAAGTAACAGTGAGAAAATACGAAATCACAAATCGGTCTCCGCCGCTTAAAATAAAATCCATCATATAAGAAAGCATTACCGGATATCCTGTTTTAATATCGTCTAAAAGAAGTTTGATATTCAATTTTCCTTTAAAACCGATTTCTTTCAAAGTCAGAAAAATCAAAGGAATATCGGGAATAAGAATTGCGCTCAAATTGCAAATCACAAGCAAATCCAAAGAAACTCGGCGCGGCGTTAACGTCAGATAATAAACCATTATTATAAATAAATACGGAACAAGAACGCTGGAAACCGCAAAATGTTTTAATCTATGAGTGTATCTGAAATAATTTGTGAAATAATGATGTATTAAATTTCCAATCATCGCATATAAAATTATATGAGAAGAAAATTCAATTGCGCCGCCAAAAAATAAAGATTTGAATATTTTGGAAAAAACAATGAAAATTGATGAAAAAAGGGCTATAGTAAGCAAATTAAAATAAAACGCATTGTAAAATATTTCGGCTCTTTTTGAATAATCCGAAGTGGAAGGCAGATAACGGTTTATTTTGAAACCGGCTCCAAACGCTGAAATTCCAAATAAAAAACCGAATGTGGAAATCAGCAAAGCGTAGCCGCCGTAAAACGACGCGCCCAGATTTTTTATTAACATAGGCATTAAAAATATGCCTTTCAGATAAATAAGAATATGGATTATAAAAATTATTACGCTGTTTGAAATAAAAATTTTCCGGGCGTTAATCATAATAATTTTATGTTATATAAACCCGTATTATTTGTCAAGAATTTAAAATGTAGAAACCAGCGCTAAATAATAAATTAGCTCGATCTGATAAAAGCGCCGGATTTATGCAAAATGAGATTGACGTTTGATAAATCATCATAAGTTGTTTAAGTTTTTTGTGATTTTCCGTCCATTCGCAAACTAATTTTTCATTTTTATTACCGACAAAAGTAAGTTTAGTTTAGATTTAGAATTCTTGCTTTGAGTCAAATAAAATTGCGGATGTTTTACGCCGGATTTACATTTTGAACAGTTTTTGTTTGAGCATGACTGCTTCAATATCAGAGCATCGGAAGTCAAATCATCTAAGTCATTAACAACCTCGTAGAGCAAGAATTAAATCTATAAACTTTTCGCGCTAAATCAATTAAAAAATCCTTGAAAAACAAGGAAAAGTCAAATTTTCTGAAAATGCGATAAAAAAAACTTTTCGCGCTAACGGAATTTTAACGTCATTTCATATTTTTTTCCGCAAAAATCATTTTTTTAAAACCAAAATACTTCTAAAAAATAATTAAAAAAAAATCAAAAAAAATCTTGACTTTCCGCCGAAAATTTTATATAGTATAAATACTATATTTCACGGCGTGTTTAAGCCCGAAAACCGCATAAGGATTTCGGGTTAATATGTTGTAAAAAATAAAACGCTATGAGTTCGATTTGAACTCATCTTCCTTTGTCGATTAATATAACCAGACTTCTGCTTTTAACTTGAATAATCGGAGATTTTATGCGCGGCTCCGAACCCTGTTCAAAAAATCCCGGTTTCAAAGCAGTGTTAACGCATTGATGCCACATTCTGTGTTTGCGCGGAGCCGGCGCATTAAAAGACAAATCTTCGCCGCTTGAATTCACAGCAACGTAAATATTATTATCATTATAATTTTGTCCCGTAGATTCTACGAGCGAACCGTTCATCATAAAAGCAAGATACGAATGATTTTTTTCCCATTCCGGTTTATTCAATTCCAAACCGTGCCAGCTAATATCGGGAATATTGTTGCCTCCGCTGTCTACGCCGGTAAAAAATCTGCTTCTTCTTAAAATCGGGTGGCGTTTTCTGAATTTAATCATATATTTGCAGAATTCGAAAAATTCGCGGTTTTCAGCGAGCAAATTCCAATCAATCCAATTGTAATCATTATCCTGACAATAGGTATTGTTATTTCCTTTTTTAGAAAACTTAATTTCATCGCCGGCTAAAATCATCGGCGTTCCCAGACTTATTAAAACTATCGAGAATAAATTTTTCATCTGGCGGTTGCGTAATTCGACGATTTTTTCAGTCGCTCCGGATTCTCCTTCTACTCCGCAATTCCAGCTTGAATTGTTATTATCGCCGTCGTGATTGTTTTCTCCGTTCTGTTCGTTATGTTTATCATTATACGAAACCAAATCGTTTAAACAAAACCCGTCGTGACACGAAACGTAATTTATACTGTGATAAGGATATTTTTCCGTCGAATGAAATAAATCCTGACTGCCTCCTATTCTCTTTGAAAATTCGCTCGCTCCGCAAGCTCCTTTTATGAACGAACGGACGTCGTCTCTGAATTTGCCGTTCCATTCAGCCCAGCCGAACGGAAATTGCCCGACTTTATATAATCCGCCCGCGTCCCAGCTTTCTGAAATTATTTTTGTGTTTGCAAGTATCGGGTCGTTAGCGATATCCGCAAGCAACGAATGCTCCGGTATCCAGTATCCGTTGGGATCTCTTCCGAGTATAGTCGCAAGATCGAATCTGAATCCGTCTATATGCATATCGACAACCCAGTATCTTAAACTGTCGAGTATTAAACGTTTTACGACAGGATGATTGCAGTTAAAAGTGTTTCCGCAACCCGAATGATTTTTGTAATATCTGCCGTTTTCAAGCATATAATAAATGGAATTATCAAGACCTCTAAAACTTAACGTGGGACCTTTTTCATTTCCTTCGCCCGTATGATTATAGACCACGTCGAGAATTATCTCTATGCCGGCTTTATGAAGTTCTTTCACCATAGTCTTGAATTCTTCGACTGCATTCAATCCGCAACCGTCTGTCGAATACCAAGAATCCGGAGCAAAAAAAGCGAGCGTGGAATATCCCCAAAAATTCACAAGTTTAGTTTTAGTGACAGGATTAGTATTATAAACTTCATCCTCGTTAAATTCTTGAACCGGTAAAAGTTCTACCGCCGTAATGCCGAGTTCTTTAAAATGCGGAATTTTTTCTATTATGCCGAGATAAGTCCCCGGATGCTTTACGCTTGAAGACTTGTCTTTGGTGAA
>DAINAU010000197.1:0-7283 GCA_036733285.1 bacterium | reverse complement strand
ATTATTGAAGAAAAGAGTAATGATACGGAATTAATTAAACCTGAAATTAAGACGGCTCCCGCGATTAAACCCGAACCCGCGTCCGAACCTAAACCGGAAACCAAAGCTGAATTTGCATTAACAAAAGAAGAAATCATAAATATTTTTAAAAAAGATTTTATTAAGGCGCCTTATCAGTTTTCACATAATCCTGATCCGTTTAAAACAGTATTCATCTGGCAGACAACGCCGATGCTTCTCTACAAACGCATAATAAAAATTTACAATAAAGATACCGATGTAATATTAAATATTGCGCGCGTATTAAGTATGAATATCGCGGATCCGTTTAAAACCCTGAAATATAACCGGAACATTCAGATTCGAAATAATTGGAAGGCGACGCCTGCGGAATTATACGGATGGATAATAAAATATTACAAAGAGAATATGGTAAAGAAATGATGAATCAAACACTAATTCAAACGCTGATAATGACATTACTGATAATATCGCCGCTTGGATTATTCGGCGGATTTGTAATTTATAAATTGTTCAGAATAAATAAAGATTATTTTGAAACGATAAAGGATATGCAGATACGTCTGGCTTCAAAATCGACGGAAGAATATATTCAGATGAAGAATTTAGAAATCAATTCGGACGAAAAATTAAGAGAATTGATAAATGAAAACAAATTATTGCAGACGAAACTTGACGATTTTAATAAGGATAGATACAGCGAATGAAAGGATTAGATTTTAAATTTAGAGAAAAAGACGATCCGATAAAAAATTTCAAATCGCAAGATACCGAAAAAAGTCCGGAACAAAGCGATATAGTAAAAAAGATTAATGATTTATATTCAGCGTCCAAACAGGCGAAATTTCAAGACACGTTGCAATGGATAATGAATTTCAATCATTATTACGGTAATCCTGTATTATTGGATAATAGATATAATCAAGTAATAAAAACCAAAAAATATGAAGTTTGGGTAAATATAGTCGGTCCAAACATAGAAAACCGCATATCAAGAATGATAGCGCGAAGCGGAACATTTGAAGTCGAGCCGGAATTTTCAGGAACCATTCAAAACGAACAAGCGGCGCGGGGATGTTTGAAAGTAGTAAAATATATAAAATGCATTAGCGAAATAGACGACGAACACAGCGAATGGCGGGTATGGACTCATAACGCGGGAAATTATTTTGTAGAAGTTTATTATGATAAGAATTCGGGAAAAAATAAATTATTGGCGTATTATGATACGGAAACCGGAGAGTATTTATTCCAGCCGACAGAAGAAACATTGAAATTAAAAGGCAATAAATTAAAACCCGTCAATGATGCGGAAGGGCAATTAGTAATCGACGGATGGAATCCGTTTGAAGTATATACAAGGCCCGGGATAAAAGACATTAAATATTTAAATGAAATTCTGTTAATACGCGAAGTTCCTGAAGAAACGATAAAAGATATGTTCGGGAATAAAATATATGAAAAGAAAAGCATTTCAAAAACAAGCGAAAAGAACACGAATTATTATAATTATAATATAAATGATTTATCGATATTCGATTCGTATTTTCCCGGCAATACGCCAACCTCAACGCTATATAAATATTATGAAAAACCGTCAATCAGCTATCCTAAAGGAAGACTTGTTTTTCTTGTAAATAATATAGTAGTTTATGAAGGCGATAATCCAACGCCGGATTACGAATTGCCTGTTATACACCTGTATCAGAAAAAAACGCCCGGCAAATTCTGGAAATTGCCGATAGTATCGGAAATAAGATCTTTGCAGAACGAATATTGTCATATAAAAACGCAAATGAAATTCACGCGTAAAACAAGCGGAAACCTAACTGCATTTGTAGAAGGCGATACTCAAATATCGGTAGAACAAATGAAAGATTATCCAGGAATAACCATACGCAGAAAAAGTAAAACCAACAAAAACGGCGCGGATAATACCCGTTTTGAAGGGGCTTTGCGAACTCCTGAAACGAGTCTTGACTGGCAGTTAAAACAGGTAAAAAGCGATATACAGGATATACTTCAATTATACGATGTTTATTCTGGAAGAAATCCTTCAAATGTCACTGCCGGAATAGCGTTAAGCCAATTATCGCAGGAAAACCAGCAAAACTTAAGCCGCGAGGTTAAAAATTGCGAGAATCAAATATCGCAAATAATAAATCTTGGAATAAAAACAGTTAAAATAAATTATAGCGATGAACGGCTTGCGGATTTGATAGGCGAGGAATTTGATTTTTATTATTTCAAAAATTTAAGAGATTCTTTAAATCTGAAAATAAAATTAACTCCTTTTTCAATGATGCCGGCTGATATTATAAGCAAACGCCAATACTTTTTAGATTTAGCCCGATTCGCTCCGCAATATCTGCAAACAATCGAATTTGACGATTTACTTGCAGATACTGAATTCGGCGGCATAGAAGATAGATACGCGAAACGGGAAAAGATAATATCCAAAGCGTTGAAAGAATGCAGGAAAATGAGCGAATGCTTTGATAAAAACGGAAATATCATTACGCCTCCAAAATTAAAAGTAGATTTATTCGACGAGCATAAAATTGAATTTAAAGTTCATAAAGAATATCTTGCTTCAAAAGAATGGGAATTAAAAAAAGAATTTATCATAAAAAATATTAGTATTCAATTGGCTATATATATCGAAGAAAATTTAAAACAACATCTTGCCATGCATGAGCAGGGAATTATGTCTCTGCAGGCAATGAGACAACCGCAATTATTACAGCCGCAGCCGTCAAGACAAGTTAATGACGAACCGGCTGAAGCAGTATAAAAATTTTAATGCGTTAATCAACTGATAAACGCGGGGAGAAAAGAAATTATGAAGACTTTGGATTTTGGAGTAAAAGATGGGAACGGACTTGATTTTAATATGAAATCCGGCGGCGAACCGGCGGCGGCTTCGAGTCAAACAAATTCAGCTTCCGCAGATTCAGGCGCGGCGGCGGGCGTATCTGGCGAACCGGCTCAACCGGATAAAGCAGCCGGGGCGGCGGCGCAATCAAACGGTTCGGAAAATAACGCATCTGAAGTAAAAGAAAATAATGCGGCGGATAAAAACAATAATGGTTCTGCATCGCAAACGCCTCCCGCGTCCGGTTCAGAAACCAATAATTTTGATATTTCAAAAGTTATTAACCCCAAAACCAATAAACCGTTGCTTGAAGATTATGAAACGCTTGCAACGCAATTTTCCGCAATTCAAACGGAATTGGCGGCGTTAAAATCCGCGCCTCCGGCAAATACGCAAACTGAACAAAACCGGAAAGATCAGGAAATTTTACAATTATCAACGCAATTAAGTCAAGTAATGGATTTTATAAAAAATCCCGAATTGATAGAATTTTCAAAAGCGGACGATAAAACCGTAGAGCAATGGATAAGGGCGGAAGAGTTTGAGAAGGTAAAGCGGTATAACGATTGGAAAATAAATTTTGAAATCAATCAAAAAATGAACGCTAATAAACCGCAAACGCCGCCTGCCGCTCCGCCCGCGTCTGCGCCGGCAGTTGAACCGACGAAGCCGGATAATCAGGAAGCATTGGCAAAAGAAGCGGCTGAAAATAAGCGACGGGAAGAAATAAGAAAAAACGCTGTTAGCGAAGCTATAAAAGAAATTAAAACTGCATTCAATGAAGATTGGACTGAAAAAGATATAGATGCGATTTTATCTACGCAGCTTACCGGAAAAGATATTGCGATTATAAAATACATAAGAACCGGCAATATAGATAAAATATTATCTGCGGAACAAAGAGAGTCGATAATGAAATCCGAACTTGAGCGAAAAAGAATTGAAGCGGAAAAACAACCGCCGCATTCTGCCGCGGCCAATAATGCGTCAAGTATTCCTCAATCGCAGGAAAAAAAAGGGAAACGGAATTTTATGTCGATATTCGGAAGTAATAAATAATAAATTCAAACTTTAGTTTGATAATAAAATATTTAATTTGGAGGTTATTAAAATGGATGAACTTTTTGGTGAATTACAACCAATTATTCTTGAGAAAATCGACGGAGTAATTGAAGACCAGTTAAGCGAAAGCGGAAAAGCGATTGCTTTAATGCAGAAAGAAGCGGCCGTAATCGATTCGGGCGGCAAGAAAACTACGATAAAGCTGCATACTGGGCGCAACACAAATTTCGGAATGAGACGAGAGGATATGTCTCAAAATGTGCGTAAACTGCCGCCTACAGGCGATGGGCAGAAATACGATGAAACCGGTATTTACATTACCAACGCGTATTTAAATGTTACGCTTCGCAATGCCGCAATATCAGCGGCAAAAGGTCAGGGCGGAGAAGCCGGGAAAAACGCTTTGCGCGATGTGGTGGCAAGCGAACTTGATTTGGGACTCGGCGACGCATTCGAATATTTAAACCGCGTAATGCAGCGCGACGGCAGCGGTTTGCTGTATGAAATCTTATCTGATGTTAATAACGCAGTTCAGACGGTAATCGGAAACTGCGCAATGCTTGATTTATCCGCAAACAGCGGTTCACCGTCCGCAACTAATCCGGCGCATTATATGAACGGGATCCCGTTGAATCATCTTGACGATACGTCGCGAGTTCAAATTCTCAAATTAAAAGCGGGCGTATTTACCAATGTAACGCCTGGTTCTTTGGGATATGTTGAAGTCGTTGATATTTCGGTTGAAAACAATACAATCGAATTCAGCGCAGCGGTAGATTGTTCCGATGCTGACGCAAGATATTTTATAACTATTTATAACAATATCGAAGTTGTAAGCAATAAAATATTAAGCGCGGAATTTTACGGTTTCCCTGCATTGTATGGAAAAGGCAATCTTAAACCTTTCGGGCTGGATATAATGAAACAGCCGCATATTCAGGAAATCGACGCTGATGCTAACAGATATTGGAACGGTATTGACGACAGACCGACCAGTATGCGCGAATTCAACGAATATGTTTTTATGAAAAAAATTCGTCAGGCAAAAATCAACGGCGCAAATCTCCGGAAATTCCTTTGTATATTACCCGGCGAACTTTTAATTAAAGTAGCTGAAATCCTTCGTCAGAACGAACATAAAACATACGAAAAAGAAATCGAAGGCGGCTGGTCCGTTGTAACTTACAATGCCAACGGACAGACAATCGGATTTGTTGAAGACGATAACGCGCCAATGAATACAATTCAAGGCGTTCCGTTTGATAAGACGATATTGAAAACGGCCCGTAAAAATATTTTCAATATGACAAACGACGAAACAGGCGCGAATATGGTATGGCATAATTTGCAAATTCTCGGCGAAGACGCGGTTCAGGCGACTATAACCGGACGCGCAAATACCGGCACGCGTAAACGCAAAGCGGGTTTCTTATACGGAAGTTTAAACGATAAACTTGCGTAATTAAAATTAATTCAGGATTTTGTCTGATAATTAGTTTACGGCTAATTATCAGACATTTTCCAATTACAGGAGATTATTTATGATGTTGCCTTATTCATTTGAAGAATCGCTTAAAGAAATAAATCCGAATTTATATTTAGTATTTGATAATGAGTATCAGGAGTGGCAGATTTGCGAAAACAGAAGTTTTCCGGAAAATACCGGCAATATTCTGATTGATGGAAAATTAATCTGCATACATTACACAATTGAAACTCCGGTAACAATACAAAGTTTGGGATTAACGGGATTAACGCAAGACGCGCTTTTATTGATTAAGAAAAGCGAATATATGAATAGAAATATCGGTTCCGTAAATTTTGTAAAACAAATTAGTCAAAAAAATAAAGCGTTAAGAAAATTAAAAAGAATTAAACGGCAGAATAATATTTTTGACGCGGTTAACGAACGCAAAGACAGACTTGCGGGCGTTAAGAAATTTAGTTTTATAGCATAGGTGAATTATGAAAAAAAGTTTTAAAACAGTAGCGGCGTCGATGTATAAATACGACGATCCGAGAAAACCGGAGTTAAGTTTAGCCGGAAAAAATTTTATACCGGAAGTTCAAACTGACGATATTGTAAAATTAGAAATAAAAGCAAAATGCGTGAAGGTTGATAAAACAGGCGAGAAAAATTTACAATCGCTTGAAATAACGGAAATTAAACTGATAGAACGGACTGCGGGAAAAAAGGAATCATCCACAGATAACGAAGAAAATAAACCTGAAACCAACGACATAGATGCTAACAAGAAAAACAGGAGTTTTAGGGATTTAATATGAAACTAAGCAAATTAAAAACTCTTATAGAAATTCTGACAAAATTCGACGATGGATTTGAAGAAAAAGACATTATTGTAAACGCAAATTTCGGTTTATTGATATTGCAGGGATTTATTATAAATTATTCCGAAGAATATTATAGAAAATACGCCGAATATTCATTATCGAATGTTTTTAATCAAAGTTTTAAATTACCGGAAGATTATTTCGGCAATGGCAGAGTAGAATATATTGAAAATGAAATGATTTGCGAAATCAAAAAGATTACGGGCGATTTAAAATATAAAAATAAAAATCAATTTTATGAAATTAAATATCCCGATATTAGTTTTTACAATATTAAAAATCAGGTTACAGTTAAATTTGAATATATATATAAACCCGCTGAAATACCGGTAGAAGCTGCTGATTTTGAAATAGATATACCGGCATGCGCGGAATTATTGTTTGAATGGAATGTATTGAAATATCTTCATATTGAAGATAGAGAAATCGAAAAGATTTTAATGATAGATTATGAATCTGCATATAACAATTTAATTAAAACATTAAAATCCAACGATAATGAATTTACAGAAAATTATAATGATTTTAATTCGTTTTTTGGAGATGATGGAGAATGAAAAAAATAATTATCGTATTACTTTTAATTTCAGCGGGTTTGTTAAATCAAAAAATTTTTGCGGATATGAATATGGATACTTCAACATCCAATAAAACCGTTATACTCGGCAGGACGGTTAATGAAAATAACAATAAAAATTTTTTTGATTTATATGTTATCAATAAAGAAGGAAAAAAGATTTATACGCTTCCAATAACAATTTTGTCAGATAAAGGAAATCCTTCAATCAATTACGGCGATACATTTTACGCTATAACATTGGCAGATTCGACTACATTCATACGCGGGGGGATACCGGCGGACGCTACGGCGATAACTGAAAGTATTGTTGAGAAAATAGATCCTGTGTCAAAAAATGCGGTCTGGCGGGAAGAATACGATTTTGTTTATGACGGAAACGGGAAATTGATTGGA
>DAINAU010000196.1:0-7283 GCA_036733285.1 bacterium | reverse complement strand
ATTTACAATCAGCGTTTGCGGAATTAATCAGCAAGATACGGAATATCGCCGAAATCGCCGAAACTATTTCAAAAGGAGCGATTCCTAAATCGTTAGAATCGCTTAAATCAAACGGAGTTTTGAGTTCGTCTCTCGGCGGTATGATATTGATATTTGAAAAACTATTGAAACAGGCGGACGCTATTGCGAACAACGATTTGAACTCGAAAGCGTTGAGCGAAAAATTACCGGGAGAAATCGGGGCGAGTTTTATTAAGATGACTGAGAATTTGAAACGCCTGATTTCGCATCTTGAAATAATTATTAATGAAACTAAGAATACGTCAAAACGAATTTCTGAAATGGTGAACGCCACGGTCAATTCGGCGAACGAGTTTATTGAAAACAGTTCCGAGCAATCTCTGCTGATAACGGATACAGACGCCGCTCTCACCGAATTTTCCGCTTCCATAAAAGAGATTATGAATAGTTGCGGAAAAAGCAAGGGAAACATTGAAAACTCGAAAGAGATTTTAAAACAAGGCGTAAATCTTATAAGAAACGTCAGCAAACATATGGAAACAATAAGCGACAGCATAAAATTAACTTCGAATAAATTGCAGGAACTGAATGAAAGCGGAAAAAGAATCGGCAATATCGTTGATATTATAACTTCCATCAGCGAAAAAACGGCTTTGCTCGCATTGAACGCGGCTATTGAAGCCGCAAGGGCGGGAGAAGCGGGACGCGGTTTTGCCGTTGTCGCGGACGAAGTAAATAAGCTTGCGGACCAGACTAACAAATCGGTAAAAGAGATTGCGGGACTTGTTGAAACGATACAGGTTCAAACCCATGACGCCGTTGATTCAATGAACAAAGGAATTCAGCTTGCCGCAACCGGAGTATCTTTAACCGAAGAATCCACAAAATCTTTTGATTCCATAACCGGAGTCATTGAAGAATCAAACGAATCTCTCATAGAAATATCACAAGCCGTGAACGAACAAACAAAAACTATTTCGTTGATAGTGGCGACTTCGGAAAAACTAAAATCGTCGTCTCAACTTATAACTACTAAAAGCAATAATTTGAAAAACAACAGCGGCGAATTAACGAAAGATATTCAGAAATTAACGGAGATTTTGTCAAAATAATTTATTCGGAGAGATTATAAAAAAAAGATTATTCGGATTAACCCCGCAATTATTTGCGGCATTAATCTGAAAATAAAAGGGAGGCGGCGAAATGTTTTTTATAAAAAGAATCTCTATAATTATTTTAACGGTTTTATTTGTCTTCGGATGCAGCAAAACGCGGGATACTAACGGAACCGCTCAAAAAAAAATATTTAAAATAGGCGTTTTGGATTATGTTAATTCTCTCTATACTGAAGAAGCGGAACGCGGGATTATAGAAGGATTGAAAGAAAATCAACTTACCTCGGACTGCTTTCTCGATATTAAAAACGCTCAGGGCGACATTGCCGTTCTTAACAGCGCGGCGGATTTATTCGCGCAAAGCGATTATGATTTGATTTTTGCGATTACGCCTCCGGCGATTCAGGTTTCTTTAAAAAAAATCAAGGATAAGCCGGTTGTTTTTACAAATGCGGGAAATCCGGTTGAAGCTGGAACGGGAATATCTTACGAAGACCATATTTCGAATATAACCGGAATCAGCACAACGCCTGATTTTGAAGCCGCCGTAAAGATTATAAAAAATTTTTTTCCGGATGCCAAACGAATCGGAACATTGTTCACGCCGACAGAAGTCGATTCGGTTTTGTATCTTGAAAAGTTTACCGAAGTTTTAAAGAAAAATTCGATGGAAATTGCAACCTGTCCTATTGCGAGTTCGTCCGATATCGGAGACGCGTCAAACGCTTTATGCGAAAAAAATATCGACGCGTATTGTCAGATAATTGATAATTTGACAGGTTCGGCTTTTGGAGCTATTTCCGTTTCCGCGAAAAAGAAAAAAATTCCTCTTTTTTGTTTTGGTTCGCAGAACGTAAAAAAAGGACTTGCGCTTGCCGCGGCTTCAAGGGATTATTATGATTGCGGAAAAGAAACCGTTAAAATTGCCGTAAGAATTTTACAGGGCGAAAATCCGAAATATATTCCTATATCTTTAACTGAAAAAACAAAAATTGTATTGAATAAAAAAGCCGCTGAAGATTTGAATATAAAATTAACGGATGAAAATACTAAAATATTCGGGGAAATATATTAATATTTGAAAATCGTTTTACTGTTTTTAACTTTTAAGAATTTGAAGATTAAAAAATTGAAATTAATTAAACGGAGAATTGATTTTATGAAGAAAAAAATTTTTTTAATAATATTCGCCGCAATAGTTTTTTCGGCGTATTATTATTTTAAACCGGAACCGCTTGAAAAAATCGAGCAATACAATATTTTGTATATCAGCGGGGATTCGTTCAGATCGGATCATTTGAATTGTTACGGCTATAATAAACGTATTACAAGTCCGGCTATCGATTCGATTGCAAAAAAAGGCGTGTTGTTTGAAAAAATGATTAATCCTTCAGGATGGACTAATGAAAATCTCGCGTCAATTTTTTCGTCCCTTGATTCTCCGATTCATAAAGTCGTTTGCCGTCAGCGGAACGTTGATTCAAAATGGAATCTGCCGCTTGAAATTCTTTCGTCTCACGGGTATTCGATACCGCGTCTTCAACCTTGGCAGAATGATCAAAATCACAGTTTTCTCGGGTTTGACGATTATCTTAACATAGAACCGGACAAATGGATTGCAGATAATCGAGATAAACCCTTTTTTCTTTGGTATCAGTTTTTACAGCCGCATCTCCCTTATAATTCGACCGATACTCATATTCGGGAATTCGTTCCTGATTCTCTATATAAAAATGAAGAAAGCAGGCAGAGAATTAAAGACACTGTTATCAAGACTTACCTGATTTTAAAAGGAAAAATCGAGTTTAAACCCGAAGACAAGGAACCTGTAGACGCGTTATACGACGCTGAAATAAAATATATGGACGAACAGATTCAGAATCTGCTTGATACGCTTGACAAATATAATTTAAGAGAAAAAACAATTATTATTATCGGAGCCGATCACGGGGAAGAACTTCTCGACCATAATTTCATCGGACACGCTTCGACTTCCGGCGAAGGTCAGTTATACGATGAAATTATTCATACTCCGTTTGTTATTTCTTTTCCAAAAAAACTTCCGCAGAATATTAAAATTCCATATCAGGTTAGAGGCATAGATATTCTGCCGACTATTTTTGAACTTCTTAATTTGAAGGTTCCTTCTTATCTTCGCGGCAAATCTTTATTGAATATGATTGAAAACAAAGAAAATAACGATAGAACGGCGTTTTCAGAAACGTCCCGCGCCGGATATAATGAGCCGAATCCCGAAAATGTCACTGATTATATTCGATGCGTCAGAACTTCCGAATGGAAATTGATACATTATCAGTATGAAGAAACGCCGGCCCGTTTTGAATTGTTTAATTTAAAAAACGACCCGAAAGAACAGAATAATCTTATTGATTCGCATCCCGAAATAGCCAAGGATTTGAAAAAACAATTATTCGACTGGCTTATGAATTGCGAACAGATTTATCCTCCGGAACCAAAACTGAATTTAGGATTTTGGGAAAAACTTAAATCTGTTTTTGGCATGGAAACCAAAATAGATTTGACAGGAGTTCCTTCTCCGCCTCAATTTATTTTTCCGGAAAAAAACGGACAAGCAGCGGATTTTAATTCGCTGAAAGACGGAGTAATCGAATTTAAATGGACGGGGAAAACCAATATTCCATATGTGATAGAATATAAAGTCGGAACGGGCGATTATTATCTTGACGGCAAAATGAAAATTTTTGGAAATTCAAAAAAATTCGGCTCTTTTTCTAAAAGCTACTGGGATACGTATCTTGTCGTCAGAAATCCGTTTAGAATAAGAGTTTCAATTGATAAAGAACCGTATGAATTCAGCGATTGGATAGAGGTTAATCTTAAATGAAAAAGAAAATAAAATGGGCGGCGGCCGCCGTTTATTCAGCGATAATTTTTTTGACGCTTCCTTACGGTCCGGACGTTATAAGAAGTTTGTCTGATTATTTGGATAAAAACAAAGTTTCAATATATATCGCCGGAATCATTGAAAAAATCATTGAAAAAAAAGTTTCCGGTTATGATATGATAGGATGGATTGCCGCGCTTGTTATTGTCATAACTTTAATAATTTTATCGTTAAAGATTCTGCGTTCTGAAAATAAATTTAAAAAATTTTTCTGGTTTATCTTAATTTTCGCCTGTTACGGATATTTTATGATTGGAATGGAAATACCGACTGAAAAACTTCATTTCATAGAATACGGTTTGCTTTCCATATTCATATTGTCGGCTTTAAAAGAATCGGTTTTTGATAAAACGATTTATTTGACCGCCTGCGCTTTGACTTATCTGACCGGATTAATTGATGAAACGATTCAGTATTTTTTACCTAACCGGAGCGGCGAGTTTGACGACGTGTTATGGAACGCTCTGGCTTGCTGGCTTGTGATTTTATTGATAATAAAATGTTTCCCGATAAAAATCGAAGCGCGGACGTTTAAGAAAAACATAAAGATTTGCGCAACCGCAATTCTTGCGGCTTTGTTTGGCTCTTCAATGTTTTTAAGTTTTATTTCCGAATACGGAGTCAAAATTAAATTTGACAACGTAGCGTTTTATTCAAGATTGACAAAAGATTCTATCGCTAAAATCGACGCGGAGGCATACCCGGAAAACTCGGCTTTGCTGAATACTTCGGACGATTCTAATTACGGAGCGTTTATCGATAAATACAATGAAAAAGACTTTCCTTTTATTCACGAAATAAGAGTTCATATTTTCCGCAGAGACAGATACTTGGCGTATTATCAGCATTATAAATATATGAACGACCTTGCGGAAGGCAAAGCGTCCGGAACGCCCGAAGAAATTAAAAACCTCCCGTTTAATAATTTTTTATATTCTTATATTTTAAAAACTTTGGATTCTAAAAAAAACATAACAGCCATAGACGACGCCGCTTTAAATTTATATATTGCGGATATGAAAAGTAAAGCGGAAGAAATTTTAAAAGGCGTAAGAAAAAAAGAAGAAGACGTTAAACTGAACGAGTATTTATCAGTAAGCTATAATGAAAACAGAATTTTAGAAAAATATTTCCCGAACACTTTAAAAAACAGCAAATTTTTATGGAAAAACGGCGAATCCGGTTACGTCGGCAATCTTTTGAAAATGAACTTGAATAAAAAATATACAAGTTCAGTCAGTAACAGGATAATAGCTTTTGCGACGAAAACTCAAATAAATGTTTCGGCTTTTATTCTTATGCTTTGCTTATTAATTTTTTCGGCGGCATACTTGAAAATCGGGAAAAATTTGATTTCTCTCGTTTTTCTTTTTTTGGCGCTTTCAAATTTTGCGGGATGCGCGCCGGCGGGTAAAATCGAAACATTGAAAGGAAAAGGATTGCCGGAAAAGGCGAATCGGGATTCGTATAAAGTTTTAAAAATTAATTCTGAAAAAATAATTATAGACGGAATACCGGACGAAGACGTATGGAAAAATGTCGGGAAAATCAGCGGTTTTTTTAATATCAAAACCGGAGAAATTTCGGATAGGACGACGGCGAAAATTATTCAAAATTCAGAGAATATTTATATTTCGTTTGAATGCGCGGACGATTATATTTTTGCGGAGGAAATTAAAAAAGACGGCAAGGTTTATAATGACGACTGCGTGGAATTTTTTATTGATTTGGACGGGTTTGGAAAAAAATATTTTGAATTTGAGGTTAATGCTTTAAATACGGTTTTTGACGCTGAGATTATTTATAATAATGGGAATATAGATTTTGACAAAGCTGTTTTATGGGATTGCGAAAATCTTGAAACTGCCGTAAATAAAAATAAAGACGGATATTCGGTTGAAATAAAAATACCTTTAATATCTTTGTTTGCCGGAGATTTATCGCAATATAAAAACGTTAAATTCAATGTTTATAGAATAGATAGGAATAAAGAAAAATTTAATTTTTTCGCTTACGGAAAAACAATTAACTGGTTTCACGAACCCGAATATTTTAAAAGAATTGAGTTTTAATCGGGCTGTCTGTCTAATAAGCAAAAATAATATTGCGCGTTTTACATATACTGGAGGAGCGCGGGCGAGGAAGCTTTTTTAACTTGAAAGCTTCTTTGAATTTTAAAAAAAATTGCTTAAAGTATGAAAATATTGACTTTGAACATTTTTTTAAATCAATAAATTTAACGTTACAGTTTTTGGGTTAAAATTTATTTTGATAATTCGTGGGTTTTGAGATGTTTTTCTAACACTGAAAAGTCAAAAAAACAACTTTGTTTTTTATAAATGTTAAATTATTTAAATAAGGAGTTTAATTAATTTGCTGAAATATATAATGATAGAAAATTGGTTATTTGATAAGTAAAAAAATTGCTTAATTAAAGACAACAATAAATTTTTAGGAGGTTTTTTGTTTATGAAAAAGCTAAAAGGTTTTACGCTTATTGAATTGTTGGTTGTTATTGTTATTATCGGTATATTGGCCGTTGTCGCTATACCTAAATTATTAGCGGCTATTGATAAAGCTAAATCTGCAGTTGCCAAATCCGATATCGGCTCAATGAATTCAGCAATACAAATGTATCAGTCGGATCATTCAAATTATATTTTTCCTGTATATGCCGAAGGAAAAGCCGTATCAACTGTTGGTTTATCAATTTGTACGACTTATATGCCGGTTGTTCCTCGCGGACCGTTTTCTGAAGATGAAGAACGCGACGGAGCTCTTGACTATTCATATATTGGAACTACATCAGATTATACGATTACAGTTCCTATAACTAAACCTATTGCTAAAACGATGAAATATATAGCCAGCACAAATGAAATTACTCCGCGTAATTAATTTCTTGCGGCGAATAATTTTATTTATACTTTTTATATTTTAGAAGGGTTATATAATAAAATCAATAGTCAAAAAAATGTAAGTTGTTTTTTATTTTATACTTATTAAATATAATATTTAAAACCATAAAGCCGAATTTCATCGAAAAAGGGTTATTTTAAAAAAAAATTCAATCCATTTTCTGAAATTCGGCTTAATAAAAAAAGCTCTGCGTTTTTTTACTTTTTAAAAATATGGACTTTTTAAAATTAGCTACAACACAATTTTAATAATGTTTTAGTATATTTAGGAAATTATTCTTATCTTAAATGCAAGAGTTTTTT
>DAINAU010000195.1:0-7305 GCA_036733285.1 bacterium | reverse complement strand
TGAAAATAGGGGATTTAAAGGCATTTAAAGCGGGATTAAAACGGGAATAACAGGGCAATAAACGGGAATAAAAAGGCGATTAAACGCGCTTTAAAGCCCGTTAAAGCGTAATCAATTCAATTTATCAGATTTTAACTAACCTATTGAAAATAAAAAAGATATATTTTTTTTATAAATCCAGCGCGGAACTTTGCGCGGAACTTCCGAAATATGCACGGAACTGATAATAACTTCTTTATTTTCAAATAGATAATCATTGATATTAAATTTTATCTTTAAAATATATGTTTATAGGCGCGGAACTTGAATTTTAATATAATTGAAAATATTGTGAAATTTTATTTTTAAATATAGTAAAAATATAAAAAAGCGGATTAATGAAAATTTAAGCGGCGGATTAGAAGAAAAAGGATGCAGATTAAATAGACAATAATTTTATAATAGATATAATCATTATTGATAATATATTTATAGAGTTTTTTCGTTCGGCAATAGATACGGACAAGTTTAAAAATGACAGGCGATTGTATTAACTCGGATATTAAAAAAAATTCTTCATCCGTAAGATATTCTTTTATTAATTGTCGATTTTCGATTTTATAATAAAAATGTTTTTTTTCTTTAGCATCATAATTAATCATTATTACAAACCAATTTCATGTCCATATATTAATTGATTTTTAAAATCTTTTTCTAAATAATTATTTCTTAACCATTCAGTATAGGAAGGCTTTTCTATAATAACTTTAAGAGCATGGTCGATTTCCTTTTGTATATCCCTGATAAAAATACAATCAAATAAAATCGGTATTGCTACCAATGGTTTATTTCCTAATTTTTTAAAATCAATTTTTAAATTTTTATCATTTTTCGCACAGTTGCTACCTATAATTTCATAATAAGTATTAATTTGTAAATATGTATCATTAATATCATAATACCAATTATATATTACATCCGTAATAAAAGGAAGCACTAATTCTTCTTTTATCCAAGGTGTGTTAAAAAAACGTCTATCTAAACCTATATCAGAAATAATTTTTCTAATTTGTTTTAAATCAGCAAGAGAGTTATTAGTATCCTTAAAAGGAATTTTTTGAAGTAATTTTTCTTTAATAGACAAATCATACACTTTTAATGAAAATGAAAAAAAATAATTAATCAAAATATTTTCTAAAGTCCCTAAAGATGAATAAGAAAAATCTGCTAAAATTATTTCTGAGTTCAAGCAAGTTTTTAAAAGCAATTCTCTTAATTTAGGAAATTTAGGATTGTTGTTTTTGATTT
The DNA here is from genome assembly GCA_036733285.1 of bacterium. Taxonomy (GTDB): domain Bacteria; phylum JAGOBX01; class JAGOBX01; order JAGOBX01; family JAGOBX01; genus JAGOBX01. Next base: position 6,018 of record DAINAU010000195.1, on the reverse strand, counting down.
TTATAGACAACATTTCTCCATTTCCGGTCAATAACCATTCTATATTTAATCCTTTTTCTGAAAGTTTTATAAGTGCATCAAAACTTAATTCATTTTTACCTTGTTCGTAATAACTTATCGCATGTTGCTTAACACCCAACAATTTTGCAAATTCTTCTTGATTTAAATGCAAATGATTAGTTCTGAATATTTTTAATCTTTCGCCAATTTTAATTTCCATAAATCCTCCATAAAAAAATCATAAAAAGGACTTGACAGTTATCAATTTTTATGATATACTATATTTAAATGACAATTTAAAACAAATCAAGAATAGCATAATTTATTGATTTGTCAATAAAAAAAAGGGGGTTAATAAAAAAATGAATCCATTAGAAATTCGAGTTGAATTAATGCGCAGAGGTATCACAATAAGCGAAATAGCAAAAAAACATAAAGTTGTTCCAATGACAGTAAGCAGCGTAATATACGGAAAATTTCAAAATATTAAGATAATGAAATCAATAGTGAAAATTATTGGAAAGTCCGTAAGTGAAATATTTCCAGAGTATGAAGGCAAACAAAAAAGAAAACCAAAAAGAAATCCTTACAAACTCGGCGAGCGTTTGACAAAAGAAAATATACAGCCGGTTGCTTAATTAAATTTAAAAAGGGCGGTGGAAAAATGAACGACGGTCAAACATTGACAATATATTTACGGCAGTTTCAAACCGGATTTTATGGCGGGAATAATGAAAAAAAACATCAAGCCGCGTATAATCTTTTTGAAGAATTGGCGCGGAATTACCGGACGCTTGAGCTTGATTTACTGGAGCAAAAAGTAATATTAAAAATTGACTGGCGTTCATTTCAACGCCGAATAGACGAATCCCGTTATATTGATAAACTTCCGGAAATAGAGCAAGCGCAATATCTTGATAACGCCGTAAAAAATATAAACGAATCGGAAAATGATTTAACAAAAATAGAAATATTAAACGCTCCGCAGAAAATCGGCACTTGCGAATTTGAATTTATTTTAACGAATTTAAGTTTTTTATTAAATATTGCATCCTGCGGTTCGTTTTGTTTATGGAATTGTGATTACATATTGCCGAACGGCGAGAAATACAATTACCGCAAAACAGGCGAATTGTTCGAGAAATCTCAAGTTATGGATTTTGAACAAGAACTAAACATAATCAAAAATATTCCATTTGAAAAAATTTATAATTGGTATCGGGGTTTAAATATCGGAGCGCGTCAAGTTTCGTTCAGTTCAGAAAGCAAAGCGATATTTTCCATTTTACGAGCAAACGAATTATCGCGGGCATTTGAACAAACTTGTTTTTTATTGAACGCGCTTGACGCGCTATATGGAGTTTCAAGCATCCGCGAGCCGCGCGAATTAATCAAAAGAATAAAATCAAATTTTGATAAGAAAACCGTGAATAAAACAGCGTTTAAAACTATTTTAAACGATATTCAAAAGCACATTGAAGAAACGCTTTTCTGCGAAAAATATAATGTTAATTGCGTTGGATATTTCACTGACGAGTCGGAAGAAAACGAATGGCAGGAACTTAAACAGGTAGATAAAATCGCGTATATTACAGTAGCGATATTACAAAAAAGAATATTACAGTTTGAATGTTAAGATGATTTTCACGCAGAGACGCGGAGGCGCGGAGATTTTAACAACGGACGGACGCGAACGATTTAAAAATGAAAGGAGCTAAAACGATGAAAGATTTAAAATATTATTCTCAATTATCGAATACAGCGAAAAATACCATAATAAATTATTGAATAAATGCGGGGGCGTAAAATGAAAATTTACAGCGGTAAACCAAAAAATAATAATTGGCTGGTTTTTAAAGGGAGATTGACAAAGAAATTTAAAAAGATATTCGGTAAAGATATTCAGATAAAGATTAGTATAAATAAAAATCAAACAGAGGCGAAAGGCGCGGAGAGATTAACCACGAATTAAACTAATTGAACGAATAAAAATTGTGGTTTTAACCACAAACGGACACGAACAAAAAAAGATATTAACGCGGAAACGCGGGAATATAAATGCGGCAAGGTTTCGCAGAGCGCGGATATGCAAGGCGTTGTTTTGTATGGTAGAGCAAGGCAAGGTCAAGGTATGGAGCGGCAATGCGAGGCGAGGCGCGGCAAGGTTTTTTCGGCGGGGCGGTTTATTTATTAAGTCGCTCCGCTTTTAAAATATTTCGCACAAAGGCGCAAAGAATTTAGCCGCGAATAACGCGAATTAATGAATAGAAATTAAGGTTTGATTTATCAAACGCAAAAATTTTTAATTTTAAATAAGAGGTGTAGTTATGATTAATGAATCTGAAAAAATCAGAGGGTTTGAAGGATTGATGCGGGAAACATTCAAAGCGGAATGGTTAAAAGGCAAAGGAACTCGGTTATATGAGAAAATTGCAATTGTTTTGGAATCAATCCATAAAACCGAAACTTATTCTTACCTCGGAAATTTTCCGAGTATAAAGGGATGGACTGACGAGCGGATAGAAGAACAATTTGAAAATAATAATTTTGAAATTACTAACGAAGACTGGCAGGCGTTAGTAAGAGTGAACCGCGACGATATTTTATTTGACAGATTTAAACTTGTAGAGCCGCATATAAAACAAATGGTTAAAGCTGCTGCAAGCGGTTATATAAAAATGTTTATCAATTTAATACAAAACGGCGAAGATAAAAAATGTTATGACGGACAGCCGTTTTTTTCAAGTTTACATCCATCAGCAAACGACGCAAAGCAATCGAATTTATTAAAATACAAATTAAGCGTAAAAGCGTTTAATTACGCAAAGGAAACAATGCGGAAATTCAAAGCTGTAAACGGCGATATATATAATATGACTCCGAATACAATAATTGCACCGCCAGCTCTTGAGAGCGCGGCAATATCAATAGCGCAATGCGAACGCTATAATGAAAAAACGAATATGTATGAAGGCGTTTCAAATGTATTGATATTAAACGAACTCGAGAATGACAACGAATGGTTTTTAGCGGATTTGACAGAAGATAATACTGCAAAACCGTTTATTTTACAAATCGCAAAAGATTATGAATTAGGGTTATGCACAAAATTAAAAAATAATAGCCCAATTGCGCATAAGCGTCCTGTTTATGGAATAGACGGCGCGAGCAACGCCGGATATGGCTTTTGGCAGTCAATAATCAAATGTGCAGGAGAAACAGAATTATCGTAAATTTAGCTCGCGAGAGTGAATATAAATCGCGGCTTTTGCCACGAACGGACACAAACGGACACGAACAAAAAAATAATGCTCTAAAAAAATTGCATTTATTTAGTTTGAGAAAAATTCTCATTTAGTTTGAGAAAAAGCGGCATTGCCGCCTTAATTTTCGATATTTTTAGAAACAGCCGCTTTAGCGGTTTTAAAAAAACGCCGGATAACGCCCAAATTTCGATTTTATTCAGCAGACGGCTAACGAGCCGCCGAGAGGGTATATCGTAAAATTTAAACGAATTTAAACAGGTTTTAAATGGGGTCTGACAGATAGAAGAGGCTTGAATTTTAAAAAAACAAAAAAATGACAAAAAAAGAATTAAATTTTAAAAATTTTTGAAGAAAAATTAAAAAAACAGAATTGAGGCAAAGAAAATGAGTAATAAAATCATTGAACGCAGTTTGTTGGGAATAGAAATCAGCGAACCGATAAAAAAAATAATCAAACGCGGCGGCATAACGATAGATTTAAACACAGGCGCGCCGGAAACCGTGAATCTGAAAAGGATAGAATTAAAAAACGAATCCAATTGTTTATGGTATTGTTTTGATATGAGCGCGAATAAATTAATAAGTCCGTATTTTGTAGAAAATGAAAAAGATAAAAAATATCGAACGGCGGTATGGTTTGATTATTTCAGCGGCAAAGCGTTAAGTATATGCGTAAGCGAAAATAAAATTGACGCGCTTGCAGTGAACTGCGCATTAAAACGCGCAATCGAAAAAAACGGAATTCCAAAATATATAACGCTTGATACATTAAAATATTATAAACCGGAACGCGAAAATGATTTAATTTTTCAACAGATGTTTTCAAACGAACAAATATCGAACAATGATTTTTTATATAAATTATTCGATATTGAAATGATAGATTTGCCGTTATACATTTTTAATAAAATCGTAAAATATCCGCAAGCGTTGATTGATTATATATCGAACATAACATTGAATACGAATGAAAAAGATTTTATCAATCTGCGTAAAGTATTCAATAAAGATAGTTCGGCGGTTAGAAAAACAATCGAATCGTATATTGAAAAATTTAACGCAACGCCTAAAAATCATTTAACAAGTAATTTGAGCATAAACGAGTATCACGAAAAAAATATAAAAGAACGCAAGACGGTGCAGTATTCAGAATTAAATTGTTTAACAATGTGGCAGTATGTTATGGATTTAAACAAAATATATTCATATAATTTTTTCATAAGCCAAATAAAAGAATCGCAAGTATTTATAAAGGAATTAAAAAGAATTTATAAATGCGCGATTAACGATAGGTATGAAGAAATAATTTGTCAAATTGTGTTAGACGAACCGGAAAAGATTTATTTATACGGACTGGACGGCGAATTATTAGGCGAGGGATTATTGCAGTATGAAGCAGATTTAAGAATATATTACGGAACGCTTGAAAATCCGTCAGTATCAATTAAAGACGCGGCGATGCTTGAAAATGAAACCGAAAAAAATATAATATTAAAACTCCGGCAAAAGCAAATAAAACAAACCAAGCCGCGCACAGTATCGGTTAAAAGTTTAAGCAAAACAGCGCAGGAACGATTTTATTCAAGTTTAACGCAAAACGCTATAAACATAAATGACAATACGCAGGATTATAACAAAGCGCGGGCAATAGAGCGTTTTTCGATAATAAAAGAGTGGGAGCGTTTTTGTAAAGAAATAAGCAAAGACGGCGATATAAGCAAAGTTGAAATGATGCACAAATTTTTAAGATACTTATTTATTGATAATTCTGAAAATAAAATCAGCATACAAACGCTATACCGCTGGTTAAAATCGTATAACGAAAAAGATATAAACGGTTTAATGACAAAATACGGAAAAATAAAAAAATAAAATTCGGGATTAATAATTGACAAAGATGTTTGACTTAAATTCGCAAAACCAATTTAAAAATTACGGAACGCTTGATAAGCCGGTGGTCTGTATAAAAGACGCAATTAAATTGGAAAATGTTGGAAAAGATACTGTTTATCGAAAAATAAATAATAGTAATTTAAAAACTGTAACTATAAAAATTAATACAAAAAATCAACATTCAGGACGCGGCGTATATATAACGGATTTAAGCGTTGAGGCGCAGCGCAGATATTACGAAAGTTTAAAAAGCGGTATTGATAGAAATAATAAAACAATTGATATTTGGTTATTATAAAGAATTAAAATGATTAACTTAAATTTGGAAAATAAATTTAAAAATTACGGCGCAATTGATAATCCGGTGGTTTGCATTAAAGATGCGGCGATACTTGAAAATATCGGATTAAGAGGAATGAATATACGAATACAGCGAAATAATCTTAAAACTGTAAAAATAGATGAAAAAAAAATTAATCCGATTATTCCGCGCGGCGTATACATATCTGATTTAAGCTCATCTGCGCAACGCAGATATTATGAAAGCCAAAAAAGCGTGAACGAAAAATTATTAGAAGAATCGAGAATATTCAATGCGGCATCTGAAAAGATGACAGCTTTATCGCAAGCGACAAAAAGCGCGCGCGCAGGCGAGATAATCCAATCAAACAAAATACAAATACAACCGCCGCAAAATAACAAGGATTTAAAACTGCTTGACAATGTAGCCAATTATAACAGGGAACGCGCATTCAAAAAATACGGAATAATTCAGGAATTTAAAAATTATGAATTCAGGGCGACAATAAGCCGCAGTAAAACAGAAATCAAGAAAACAGAAATTTTAAAAACCTTTTTA
>DAINAU010000194.1:0-7319 GCA_036733285.1 bacterium | reverse complement strand
AATTGGAATCGCTTAAGCGGTTTCTTTGAAACCGCCCTTTTCTAAAACATAGATGCATTATTGCGATTTAAATATAAAATCGCAATTTATGTTAAAACTTCTAAAAACCCGAAAACTTTTAAATTTACGGCTTTAGCCGTAAATCATATGTTTTTAAGATTTTGAAAAATTGTCTGAAACAAGTATTCTATGCTGTCCGGACAATTTTTCAAAATCTTTATGCGGTTTTCGGGTTAAAAAAAGCGATAACCGAAGTTTCGCAATTTTTTAGCGAAACTTCGGTTTGCAAAATAAATTACATTTGATTCATTCATTATACCGGATTATTTGATTGATATTTCAATCGATTTGGGTTCGCTTTTTTTGTGTTTGCCTATTACGACAGTTAATACGCCGTTGTCATATTTGGCGTCGATTTGCGAAGAATCCACAGCGTTTGAAAACGCTATTGTCCGTTTATAATGATTAATCCGGTATTCTTCATTTATAGGTTTCCAATTAGCGTTGAGATAATCCGTTGTCTTTGATTCGACGCTTAATCTGTTTTTTTCAAAATTAATTTTGATTTTATCTTTTTCAGTTCCGGGCAAATCAAAAACGCATTTAATCTCTTTCTCAGTTTCAAAAATATCAGCGTATGGCTCGTAAAATTTTTCGTTAGCCGGAATTATTTTTGAATCCTCTTTTTTTACTATATTATCGTTCATTGTTTTTCGCCTCCTTTAATTTATAATTATTTAATTTCGATGGATTTCGGCTTTACTTCTTCTGATTTTGCAAGCGCGATCAACAACACTCCGTTTTTGAGTTCCGCTTGGATTTTTTCTTTGTTCACGAGTTCGCTTAACGATATTGTTCGTTTGAATTCGCCCGACCATCTTTCGTTTCTGTAATATACGGCTTTATCGTCGATTACATTCTCGCGTTTTCCTTCGATAGAAAGAGTATCGTTTGCCGTCTTAATCTTTAAATCTTTTTTTGAGATACCGGGCAGTTCCGCTGAAATGTAATAATTAGATTCGTCTTCATAAATATTCAGATTCGGAAATACCCTTGCGACGTTTTGAAATCTTGCCGCATTTTTCGGCAATGCAAACTCAAACAAATCATCAAAAAAATCATCGTCAAAAAAATGTTTTGAGAATAACATAATCAATACCTCCTTTTGAAATTTAATTTTGTTTTGCAGTTAATTTAAGCAATGAAATTTCCAACCATAAATAAAAATACGGCAACTATTTTTTTTTCAATATCTTAGTTTTTATCGCTCTTATAAAAACGCGACAAAAATTATGGATTTCAGGAAATTTTGTTATGTCAAATTTTATGATGCGATAAAAAACTGAATTTTTAAAATGATATTAAACCCAAAAACCGCAATAAGATTTTAAAAAATTGCCGGAAGTAAAGAAAAACATTGATTTTGCGCGTTTTTTCAAAAGCATTAATTTTTACTCGTCGATTTGTGGAAGAAAAAACTGGGATTAAATTTTATTTGACATAATAAAAATATGTTTTAATATTTTTTTTATGGGAATCGACTATAAATTCGACGATAATAAATTGATGTATCATCCGGAAAGAATCGCGGAATGGATGCGGGATAAATTTTCCGTATGTCCTATTTATCTTGAAATTTCTCTGACAAACGCCTGTAATCACAAATGCTCGTTCTGCGCTCTTGATTACTGCGGAACCAGAAAAAAAAAAACGCATCTTGATATTAATCTAATCAGAAAAATAATACCGGATTTAAAAAAACGCAAAATAAAAAGCATTCTGCTCGCGGGAGCGGGCGAACCTGTCATGCATCCGGATTTTCCTGAAATAACTCATATAATAAAACAAAATGGAATTGATTGCGCGGTTAGCACGAATATGGCGTTGTATTCTAAAGAAATTTTAAAAGAAACGTTGTCTAATCTTGTATGGATAAGAGCGAGTCTTGACGCGGGCAATTCAAAAGTCTACGCGTCCGTTCACAACGCGGCCGAATCTGATTTTTATAAAACTTTAGAAAATATCGAAACCGCTGTAAAATTAAAAAAAGATAAATCCTTGAACACGGCTATAGGCGTCCAGTTTCTTTTGCTTGACGATAATGCGGATTCGCTATTTGAAGGAATAGATTTATTAAAAAAAACCGGAGCTGATTATTTAAGCGTAAAACCGTTTAATACGCATCAAAAAAGCGGAAGAAAATGCTCGGTTAAGAAATTGGATTTGAAATATATAACGGAATTAAAACATAAAATCGAAAAATATGATTCCGGAAATTTAAACGTGATATTTCGGGCAAAATCTTTTGAAAGAGTTAGCGACGGCAAGCGGGAATACAAATCTTGTTTTGGAATAAGTTTTTTGACTTTTGTTTCAGAAGACGGAGGCGTTTATCCGTGTCCGGCGCATTTTGAAGAAGAAGGGTTCAGTTACGGAAATTTATATAAAAAATCGTTCGAGGAAATATGGCTCGGCGCTCAAAGGCGAAAGATATTTGATATTCACGTCAATCAATTTTGCGAAAGATTATCTCGGTTTTGCAGGCCTACCTGCCGGCTTAATTCGATAAATCAGTATCTTTGGAAATTGGAAAATGCCGATGCGCATAAAAATTTCATATAATTTATTTTGCTTTCTGATAAATTATTGAAACCGTTAAAACGGATAACAAATATCGATTTGATTTTATCAAATCCCGTAATTAATTGCGGGGTTTCTAAAAGCAATACAAGGACTGAAACCGTTTTAACGGTTTAGAAAAGCTGCTGAATAGCAACAATTTATCAAATTAAATATTTTAAGTTTTATGCGGCGAAAATTTATTGTTTATTTGATTTCAATAATAATTTACGGGGTATTGAATTCGATATCAAGTTATTTAAAACTTCCGGGCTGCGAATTCGTCGAATTGCGGTTTCAGGTTGTTCTCCCTATGTTTATAGGATTTATTTACGGACCTTTAGCCGGATTTATCGTGGGTTTTTTTGGAGATAGACTCGGATACGCCATTCATAATCAGGATATTTTATACGCTTGGAACTGGAGCATAGGCAATGGTTTTATAGGTATGATTCCGGGATTCAGAAAACATTTTAAGATTGAGGTTATAAAATCGGTCGGCGATTACGGTTTGCTAATTGTTCTGGCGTCGGCGGCGAGTTTTTTGCCTATAGTTTTTGCGAGCGTTCTCGACGCTATTTTTTTAAAAATAAGTTTTACAAACAGTCTTTACACGCTGATTCTGCCGGCGTCTATAACAGACGCAGTGTTTGGGCTGCTGCTGCTGCCGCTAATGCTGATAGCGGTAAAAAAATTATTTTTCACGATAGCGACCCGCAATATGCTTTTAATAAGTTATTTGCTGATACTGTCGGTAATACTGACTTATTTTGTCAGCGTTTATACTATGTGGAATAATTCGGGAGCAAAAAATTTTATGGTTCAAGATTTATATAACATAGGAATATTGTCGTTCAGCGTTTTAGCGGTTGGTTTTGCGGTTTCAATTATTGCTGTAAAAAAAGTTACGTCGCCGATTATAACTATTGCGGATACGGCTTCCGAAATTGCCGCCGGCAATTACGCCGTATCTAAAGAATTTGAGAATATTGCGGAACGAGACGATGAAATAGGAAAACTCGCAAGCGTATTCAAAACCATGATTGCGCAGGTTTATAAAAGAGAAGAAACGTTAAAAAAAGAGCTCAAAGAATTACAGGTAATACTTGAAAAACAATCGAATATTCAAACCGTTGAAAAAATCACTAAATCCGAATATTTTCAACGGTTAAAAGGAAAAGTTAAGGAGTTAAGAACAAGAGATGAAAAGCGATAATTCAACCAAAAACATCGGAGAAATTTTAAGGAAATTAAAAAAAAATAATTTAAATACGGAATCTCAAAAAAAAATTAATCTGACAGAATCCCGCACGACTTCGCTTGGTATGCGGCTGCTTCTTTGCGAAGACGGCCGTTTTCTAATAAATTTAACCGATTTAAAGGCGTTTTCGGGAATAACCGTGTTTGCCGAAATTCTTTCAAATGAAATCATCGAAGAATGTTCCAAATCTAACGCTGACGTTTATATTAATAGAAGCGTGGATAAACGAACAACTCCTGAATTATACGAGTTGAACGTTTTTTCAATATCAGTTCATATTAGAAGCAAAATCGCAAAAATAATATCCGGAGCCCCATTAATCTTTCAAAAACAGACGCTTTCGGTATTTGACGCGATACAACGTCCCAAATGGGCAAAGACGATTTTTCCGAAGTTATCTGAAAATACAGAGGAAACTGAAACCGGCTCGGCGGCTTTGTTATTTCAATTCAATCTCAATCCGAAAAAAGAAATCGAACGTAATTATTTTTTTCTTGAATTCGATTCTTCCTCGAAATTCTTACGGATTACAATTGAAAATTCCGAGGATTCCAGATTGTATTTAAAAAGGATTCCGCATAGAGTCGCAAATATTGAAAACCAGAATTGTCTAAAAAACGCGGATAGAATTTCAGAGCGGGTTTTTCAGGGAATAAGACGCGAATGTCAGAATCAGCAGGACGAGTATACTGAAAAACCGGAAACCCAGCCTGAATTATTCGAGATGCTAATAAATTCGGGATTGAAAAGAATATCGCTTATTAAATTCAGATGGAATCTTGCGAATATGGCGATTATGATGATTGACAAATCTCCGGAAATTGCCGAACTTCTGACGAAAATTTTTATGACGCTTGAAGACGCAGAAATACTTGAAATATTAAGTTCCGGCGGAATTATTGAAATTTTGAACGGAAAACACAACGTTTATTTTGACATATCGAGAAACGGTTCCTGCCTGAATATCAGTATGGACAAATTGAGAAAAAAACCTAATATTTCGGAATACCTTGATTTAATGCCGGCTTTAAAAAAATGCGTTTTTTCCATACAAGGCGATTTTAAAAAATTCAGAATTGTTCTTGTTCATCATATAACCAAGGAAATACTCGGATTAATAAAGGCGTTTGATATTTTAAAGTTCGCAAATCTTTCAACTTTATTTATAAAATATAAAGGAATAGCTCCGGACGAGCTTATTGAATCGATTCTCGCATTAGACGAATCGGCATACCAGTTTTATTCGCTTCAGAAAGTTGAGACGAGCGAATCCGTCGAAGGAAATTATGTGTTGTCAAATCAGTATTCGCCCGTAAATAAGCTTGCCGGACTCGACGCGCAATTAAGAAATTCGGGATTAAATTTCGCCGGCGCAATGCGTCTCGCCGCGGGCAACATATTTTTTAGAGAAGCGTTTGAAGCTAAAAGATTGAAGCAGAAAATTATTCTTATTGAAGACGGCGGCTACCTTGCTTCCGCGATAAACCGGTTTTGTCTCGAGAATAAAAGCGTGGAATATGCTCTGACTAATTTTGGAATTAAAGAAAGATTTGAGGGAATAGAGTATTTTCCGGATAAAACCGAATTGTCTCAAGATTTGAAAACTTGGCTGTCCCGTATTTTTTTTGGAAGCGTTGAACATACAAAAAACGGATTTTTAAGCGTAAAAGAAGTGGAGACGGAATTCGACGGATTAGCCTTTCCGGCTTGTTCGATAGCGATGTCTAACGTTAAAAATAGCGAAGAAGCCCGCGAATGCGCAGTTTCGATAATAAACGCGATAGAAAGTATTTTCAACGGAAGGGGAAAAGTTATATCGAATAGAAATATTATGATTATCGGAAGCCGCGGTTATATAGGGAAAAATTTGACGCTGCAATTGTCTCATAAAATCAACAAAGGAACTCTTTGCGGAGTCGATATAACGGTAGAAAAAAAAAATCAAACCTTTTTTGAAAACAAATACGGGAATAAATTTATCGAATACGATTCGATAGAAAATATTCCGGAAGAGATTTTTCTGAATACTGATTTGATAATCGGCATAACCGGAATATCGGTTTTAAAACAAAATGAAATTGAAAAATTGATTTTATCCGGTAAAAAGAAAGAATTATTTTTTGCAAGCGGTTCGACAAAAACCGCCGAGTTTGAGGATTTATCTAATTATCTTCAGTCGTTAAAAGAATCCGATAATCCGAAAATATGCGGAACACCCATAAAACTTGAAATCAGTCATTTGAAAGATCCCCAAACCGGAATGATTCAGGGAAATAAGATTAGAATATATTTTGATAAAAATGAAAACAACGATTACGGAATTGAACTTCCGGAATACAGAGATTTATATTTACTCGGCGATTTAATGCCGATAAATTTCTTATACTACGGCGTTCCAACCGAAATAATAGATTTAATTTTAGAGCAATTATTAAGAGTAACCGCCGGATTGATTAATTCAATAAATAATAATAATCCGCTTCCCAACAGATTGATGGGAGTTGATTATGAAATAGACGAAAACGCCAATTTAAGATAGAATAAAGCAAATACTGACAAGTTTGTGCGAGAAAACGGCAATAGTCAAATATTTTTAAGAATAAAATGGGAGAAAATTTGTATGAGCAATAATAACGTCAAACCAGTATTAAATGAGAATTCAAAAATAGGAATAGTCAATAGAGGCGAATGCGCTATGAGATTTATTCGAGGAGTCAAAGAGTTTAACAAAACATACGGGACGTCTTTGACAACCGCGTCGTTTTATCTTGATTGCGATAAAGACGCTCCGTTTGTTAAATATTCGGATTACGCGTATCCTCTAAAAAACATTAATATGTTTTCGCAAATAAAAGGCGGAGCGTATATAAACAGATTGTTTATGTTGAAAGCTCTGGAAATAACAGGATGTCAGGGAGTTTGGGTTGGCTGGGGATTCTTATCGGAGGATTCCGATTTCGCCTCAATGATAGAAAAATCAGGAATGGTATTGCTCGGTCCTTCTTCAAAAGCTATGGCTTTGCTCGGAGATAAGATTAAAGCGAAAAATCTTGCGGAACAATCTGAAGTATCAGTATGCGAGTGGAGCAGGGGCGCTGTAAAATCCTTGGAAGAAGCAAGAGAAATTGCTGACAAAATCGGCTATCCTATTATTGTAAAAGCCGCTAACGCGGGAGGCGGCAGGGGCATCCGGTTTGTTTTGACTAAAGACGAGCTTGAATCTCAATATATTTCGGCGCGCGATGAAACCGTCAGAATAACCGGCGGAGAGATTATATACATAGAGCATTTTGTAAAAACAGGCAGGCATCTTGAAGTTCAAATAGCGGGCGACAAATACGAAAATGTCTATGCTTTCGGAGTGAGAGATTGTTCGGTTCAGCGAAGAAACCAAAAAATCATAGAAGAAACTCCGCCGACCGGCATTCCTGAAAAAACT
>DAINAU010000193.1:0-7321 GCA_036733285.1 bacterium | reverse complement strand
AGCTTTTCTGTAATGCCATTTTCCTCTAATAAAATATTTTATTCTTTAATTCTGTGGGTTTAATTTTTTAGATTGACAAAACGGAAAAATATGATACAATAAATCTTATTTTTTTAGGAAACGTCCAATGATAAATATGAATAATAATAACCGTTATGAATCCGTATCGTTTGCCGTTCCGGCTTTTACGGCAACCATAAAAATAATAGTTATAATTAATGCCGCAATATTTTTAACGGAAAATATTTTAAATAATCTGAATATATCGTCTTATCTTGTCTGGTCTTTTGATTCGATAATTTATAAATATGAAGTATGGAGACTATTCACATATTCTTTTGTTCATTTAAATTTTCCTGATTTGATACTTAATATGCTTATATTGTGGATGTTCGGTTCTGAATTGGAAAGCAAATGGGGGGTTAGTTTCTTTATAAAATATTATCTTGCGTCAGTTATAGGCGCAGGAATATTATCTTTGCCTTTTGCTATAAACAATCCGATGCCATTATGGGGAGCCAATTCCGTAATTTTAAGTTTGCTAACGGCTTACGCAGTAAGCGCTCCAAACAAAATAGTCTATTTTATGCTGTTTTTCCCAATGAAAGTTAAATGGCTGATAGTTTTAATAGCCTGCGTAGATATATTTATGATAAAACCCGAAACAGGTTCCAGTTTAATTTACCTGCTTCATTTAAACGGAATCGCGGCTGGATTCATATATTTAAAGTATTCGATAGTGATTGACGCGATAAAAAATAGATTCCGTAGAAGAAATATATTCATAGATAATCTTAAATACCTTAAAAATTCGGGATACCGAAAGAATTACGATAAGAAAAACGTTTATTCGTTTAATGATTCCAAAAATCCGATTGATTCTAAAAAATACGTTAAAGCCGAAAATAAGCCGGACATAATTGATCTTGATAAAAAAATTGATGAAGTTCTCGATAAAATGAAGAGCGGCGGAATGGAATCGTTGAATTATGAAGAAAAGATGTTTCTCAAACGGGCGAGTCATTTATTAAAAAATAAATACTCTGGGAATCCGGTTAAGGAATAAAAATATATGACATACGGCAATTGCGATAATCCTATAGGCGTGTTTGATTCGGGATTGGGCGGATTGACAGTAGTCAGGGAATTAAGAAGGATTCTTCCTTTTGAGAATATTATATATTTCGGCGATACCGCTCGCGTTCCCTACGGTTCAAAATCCAAAAAAAAAATAATTGAATTTTCAATTGAAAACGTTAAATTTTTACTTCTTCATAATGTGAAAATTATTGTAGTGGCATGCAATACCTCGACTGCCGCGGCGCTTGACGAAATCCAAAAAATAGCAAACGTTCCGGTAGTCGGCGTTATAACTCCAGGCGTTAAATACGCGGTTTCAAAAACTTTCAATAAAAAAGTGGGAGTTATCGGAACATTAGGAACAATAAACAGCGAGGCGTATACCAAACATATCCTCGATATTAACGGGAATATACATATATATTCGCAGCCTTGTCCGTTGTTTGTTCCGCTTGTGGAAGAAGGATGGATTGATAAACATATAACCGAACTTGTCATTTCCGAATATTTGTCGCCTTTAAAAATCGCTGGTATAGACACTTTGATTTTAGGATGCACCCACTACCCTCTGATAAAAAATAAAATATCCGATTTTTTTGACAATCAAATTAATATCGTGGATTCGGCTGAAAGCTGCTCGATAGCCGTAAAAGAAAAAATGGAATATGAAAAATTATTAAATAATAAAACTGATAATCGGGGAATCGCTACTTTTTTTGTGAGCGATACTCCGGCGAAGTTTTCCGAGATAGGTTCGAGATTTTTGGGAGAAGAATTTACCGCGATAAAGGTTGTGTGACAGGCGAATACAGGTAAGTTAATTTTTTGAAAAGGCGAATTTCGGAAAAAAATAGGAGTTTAATCGCAGAAATGAACGTTAAATCAAAAACGAAATTATGGGCGGGAAGATTTGAAAAAAAAACCGATAAACTTGTAGAGAAATTTACCGAATCGATTTCATTTGACAAACGGTTGTTCGGCTACGATATTCAGGGAAGCATAGCGCATATACAAATGCTCGCCAAACAAAAAATAGTGTCTGAAAAAGATAAAACAGTCATAGTTGACGGATTAAAAAAAGTATTAAACGAGATTAATTCGGGCAAATTTGTTTTTTCGGAGGAACTTGAAGACATACATATGCACATTGAATCCAGATTATCCGAAATTGTAGGAAAAGAAACAGGGGGCAGACTGCACACTGCGCGCAGCAGAAACGATCAGGTGGTTCTCGACGTAAAATTATTTTTGAAAGACCAATATCAGATACTGAAAAATAATCTGAAATTACTGTTGAAATCATTTGTCGAACAGGCGGAAAATAATATCGGATTGATTATGCCGGGATTCACGCATCTTCAGCACGCGCAGCCGGTTTATCTTTCGCATTATCTGCTCGCCTATTTTCAGAAATTCAAACGCGATTTGAAAAAACTTGAATTTATTTCGGAAATCTCCGACGAGTGTCCGCTTGGCGCAGGCGCTTTAGCCGGAACTTCTCACAATATAGACAGATTTTTCACTTCAAAACTTCTTGGTTTCGCCGGACCGACTGAAAACAGCATTGATACTGTTTCCGACAGAGATTTTATTTTAGATTATTTATACGTTTGTTCGTTGATTGCCGCGCATTTGTCGCAAATAAGCGAAGAATTTATTATATGGTCGTCGCAAGAATACAATTACATAGCATTAGACGATTCTTATACGACAGGCAGCAGCATAATGCCGAATAAAAAAAATCCCGACGTATGCGAATTGACGCGCGGCAAATCCGGCAGAATTATTTCCAACCTCAACGCTTTGTTCGTTATGATTAAAGGGCTGCCGTTAGCATACAACCGCGATTTGCAGGACGATAAGAAAATATTATTTGAATCTGCCGATATAATAAATTTAACTATTCCAGTGTTTGCCGGATTGATTCAAACCGTTAAATTCAATAGAGCGGTTTTGTATGATTCTTTGAAAAAGGGATTTCTTGAAGCCACTGACGTCGCGGATTATCTTGTGGAAAAAAAAGTTCCTTTCAGAGAAGCTCACGGCATAAGCGGAAACATAGTGAAACACGCTATTTCGAAAAAAAAATCGATTCAGGATTTCACAATAGAAGAATTTAAAAATTTTTCGGAAAAATTTTCCGAAGATATTTTTCGAAAAATAAATTATGAAAATATTGCCGAATCAAGAAAATCATATGGAGCCGCTTCTTTAAAAAGCGTAAAACTCCAGATAAAAAAAGCTAAAAAATATTTGAATTTATAAAATTGAAATTTTAAGTTTCAGGAGGTTTTTTTATGTTGCATCCACAATTTTTTTTGTTTTTAATTGTTATATGCGTTTTGTTTATTATTTCCGCGATTAAAATAGTTAAAGAATACGAACGGGGCGTGGTGTTCAGACTCGGACGGCTTGTGGGAGCGCGAGGACCGGGTATTTTTATTTTGATTCCAGCGGTTGAAAAAATGGTGAAAGTCGATTTGCGAACCGTTACAATGGACGTGCCCTCTCAGGAAATAATCACAAAAGATAATGTTCCGGTAAGAGTGAACGCGGTCGTTTATTTTAGAATATTAAATCCTGAAAACGCTATTGTCAAAGTTGAAAATTATTTCGTAGCGACTTCGCAAATCGCTCAAACGACTTTACGCAGCGTTCTCGGACAGTCCGAACTCGACGAATTGCTGACAGCCCGGGAAAAAATAAATCACGAGCTTCAAAAAATTATCGACGAACAGACCGATCCGTGGGGAATAAAAGTTTCTACGGTCGAAGTTAAAGACGTCGAACTTCCAGATACGATGAAAAGAGCTATGGCTAAACAGGCTGAAGCGGAACGCGAAAGACGCGCCAAAATAATCAGCGCGGAAGGAGAGTTTCAATCGTCTCAAAAACTTCTTGAAGCGGCTCAGGTTATCGAACAGTCTCCGGCGACTTTGCAATTAAGATTTTTGCAAACCGTAAGAGAAATTGCCTCTGAAAATAATTCGGTTACCTTTTTTCCAATACCGCTTGAATTATTTAAAGGAATGCTCGGGCCTAAAGAAAAATAATTATGAATGAGAATGTAAATGTAAATGTAAATGTAAATAAAAAATTACTGCTTAAAAATTGCAAACTTGTTCTTGAAAACCGGGTAATTCAATCCGATATTCTTATTGAAAACGGCAGAATAAAAAAAATTTCGAATAAGATTAAAGAAACAGGAATTGGCGGCGTTATTGACGTTGAGAATAAACTCGTATTTCCCGGCGCTATTGATCCTCATATTCATCTTGAACTTAATCTTGGCAATGGAAGAGTATCATCGGACACATTCGAGACAGGAACCGCCGCGGCTCTAAACGGCGGAGTAACAACGGTTTTTGATTTTGCGCATCAGGAACTACAGGGCGAAACGCTATTGCAAGCGTATAACCGTTCAAGAAAGCAATCGGTTTCGGCTAAAAACCGTTTGTTTTTTCATTCCGGAATTATGAATTTAACTTCAGATATTGAAAAGCAAATTGAAGACGTTTTCAAAGCCGGGGTAAAATCTTTCAAAATTTATTTGAATTCGATAAAAACAAATTCGGAATTTTTATATAGAGCTATAAAAAAAATAGGCGAATTGAACGGAAAGGTTTTATTGCATTGCGAAGACGCTGTTATAATTGAATATCTGAAAAAAAAACTTCATAACGATAACAAACGGGGACCTGAAAATATTCCGGAGAGCAGACCGGATTATCTTGAATTGTATTCGATTATGAACGCGGCTGTTTTGGCTGAAAATCTTGACGCCGAAATTTATGTGGTTCATCTTTCAACCGCTGCAGGAGCCGAATTTATCAAAAAAGCGCAGAAAAAAGGAATTAAAATAAACGCTGAAACCTGCGCGCAATACCTTTTGTTAACCGACGCCGTTTATAAAAAAAAAGACGGATATTTATTTACCTGCGCGCCGCCTTTTAGAAAAAAAAAGGATAACGAGGCGCTGTGGAATTCTTTAAAAAGCGAAACTGTCAAATTTATTTCCACAGATCATTGTCCTTTTTTGAAAGACCAGAAAAAAAAATTCGGCGACAGTTTTATCAATTATGTCTACGGGTTGCCGGGAGTAGAGTATTCTCCTGTTCTAATGATTTCCGAAATGGAAAAAAGAAAATTCGATTATCCTAAAATAGGAAGATTGATTTCAACTAACGCCGCAAAATATTTCGGCTTGTATCCTGAAACCGGCGCAATTAAAGAAGGAAGCAAAGCGGATTTATTCGTTTATAACCCGAACAAACCGCAAAAATTGTCCTGTAAAAAATGGAAAAGCAATTGCGATTTTTATCAGTTTGAAAATAGAATCGTCAACGGAACGATTGAAATTGTAATTTTTGATGGAAATTTAATTAAAAAGGATTAAGGAGGATTTTTTTATGAAAAAGATTTTATTATGCGTAATTTTAGTCGCTATTTTTGCGGCGTCGGCGTTTTCAGGGGATTATGAATACGACGCTAATGATTTTAACGATTTGAATAAAATATCTGGAAAACTGACCGACAACAAACTTGCAAAATTAAAAAAATGGAATGTAAGCGATATTGTTATTGTGGAATGCGCCGGAGAATTTTTACAGAGCAAAGAAGTTATAAACAGCGTTTTTTCTCAAAGAAATTCCGGAATGATAACTACGAAGACTTCAACGATTCAGCTTGGAAACGAATATTATAATTTAGTTATTAACAGGTTTTATGATATGATAAAATCGGCGTTTGAAGAAAACGGATATAAAGTAGTTCCAAAAGAAAATCTTACTTCGCTCGAACGCTATACTTCGCTGGACCTTGATTTTGAAAAATCGACTAAAGGTTACACAGGCAGCGTTTTAAGCGACGGAGTGACAAAAAAAGGAATAAAAATATCGGCGGAGGGTTTGGGACTTTTTCCTACGAGTCCGTTTAAAGCGATAAAACTTGCAGGAAGACTCGCGGAATTAACCAACGACGCGAAAGCCAACGCCGCTATGAAAATCAATTTTTATATAGACAAAGGAAAAAAAGGCGTTCCTGTTTTAAAATCTTTTAACATAATTTTATACGGAGACTTGAGAGGACAAGAGACCGGATTTGAAGGAAACAAAAAAATGTTTTATTCGTTTTACGTGGGAAACGAAACTATTTTTACTTTGAAAAAACCTATGGTAAACCCGGTTGATATTTCTGGCGAAGAAAAAGGAACCGTGAATATGGCTAAATACGACGACGCTCTGATGGAATTATTAACTGGAGCCGTTAATATGTTAAAAACGAGTTTTAAGGAAGACTGATTTGTTTTTTTTAAAAGATTATAAGATAAACGATTTACCGAGATACGAAGCCGACGTCCTTGTGATAGGAAGCGGAGCTGCGGGACTGATTTCAGCGATAAGCGCGGCGGAAGAAAAAAACCGCGTTATGATAATATCAAAAACCAAATTGAATTCAGGGAGCACTCCGCTTGCGCAAGGCGGAATTTCAGTGGTTTTAAGCGAAACTGACAGCGTTGAGAATCATATTAATGATACGCTTAAAGCCGGAGCCGGACTGTGCGCGAGAAGTTCAGTTGAACTTCTCGTTAAAGAGGGGGTTAACCGAATAAATCAGTTGATAGATTGGGGATTGAAATTCGATAAAACCGATAACGGTCGGCTTCATTTAACAAAAGAAGCGGCTCATTCAAAAAACAGAATTATTCATTGCAGCGGAGACGCCACAGGCAGAGAACTCGAATATTTTTTGATAAAAAAAATCAGAACGTTCGATTTAATTTCAGTTAAAGAACAATTGTTTGTTATTGATTTGATTGTTTTTGAAAACCGCTGTTACGGATGTATAGCTTATGATTCCAATACCGGACAGGAAATATTGATACTTGCAAAAAAAATAATTCTTGCCGGCGGCGGCATAGGACAGATTTACAGAGAAACGACCAATCCGGCGGAAATTACAGGCGATTCGATAGCGCTCGGATACAGAGCGGGAGCTGTTCTCACCGATATGGAATTTGTTCAGTTTCATCCCACCACTTTTTATCTCGCGGGAGCGCCAAGATTTTTAATTTCCGAATCGCTTCGCGGCGAAGGCGCGTATTTAATCAACAAAAAAAAAGAAAGATTTATGTTCAAACATCATAAAGACGGCGAACTTGCCGCGCGCGACATAGTGAGCAGATCAATATCGTATGAAATGATTGAAACCAACACTTCAAACGTTCATCTTGATTTGACGC
>DAINAU010000192.1:0-7327 GCA_036733285.1 bacterium | reverse complement strand
TTTTTTTCAATATGGTATCAGATTCGTTCCCCTGACTTCGGGTTGTCTGAACTTAGGATTCTTATATTATAAATAAATTATCTGATAATAGCTATTTTTTTCTTTTGCGTTTTTCCGCTTTCATCTATTGCCACAAATATGTATACGCCGGTAGCTACGCTTTTATTTTCGTTGTTTTTCAGGTTCCAGATAAATTCATGACTCAGGTTTTCATCAGTAACAGTAGTTTCAAAAACAATTCTTCCGTCTATGGAATAAATCTTTAGTTTACTGCCTGTCATTAAATTAAAAAAGCTCATTGAATTAGAGAGCGACGTTTTGACCGGATTCGGTCCGTATGAAAACTCTTTTATTGAAACCCGAACTCCTATGATATTGAAATTTCCCAACAAATCAAAAACTGTAGTTCCTGATGGAAACGAAGGTTTATTATCAACTGCGATAACTCCCAATCTATTGCGCGGAGCAATGAATAATCTGTCTTTATAAACGTTAGCGTTTAAATTATCCATTGAAGAATAGGAATAAATAAAATATTGTCCTGTTATATAATCGCTGTCGGTTTTTAAAAAATCGGATTTATAAAATCCAGAACTGTCTCCGGTTTCGGTAAAAAGAATATCTATATAATTATCCGCATCGATTGCCGAATATTTTATATTATTTTTTTCTATAGAGTTTAACGGAGAATTAAAATCGATATTGATAAGTCTTAGCGCAAAAGTATCTTTACACAATTTATTGCTTCCGGAATTATTGGCGTATGCCGCAAGGGTGTCTTCAGTAGCTTTGAACTGAAAAATCTTCCTTACCTTCAAGTCTTTCAAGAAATTGGATTCTTTCCATTTGTCCGGCGTATCTGTGAATTTCTCGGATTTGGAATATATATCGTATTCGGAAATATTAATAAGCAGCGTATTGCAAACTGAAGGCGGTTTTACCACTGTTATAAAAACCGTATCCGCAAATTCTTTAGCGTTTACCGGCGAATAAGCGCGCGGCAGCCATCTTACAATCAAACTGTCTCCGCGATTAACATGAAACTGAGGTATCGAGTAATAAAAATTATGCGTGTCTTCAACTATATCAATGTCTCCGGTATATATGGGATATGTTAAATCATTCGACGGTTGATATAATCTCAAAGTTATGCTGTCTGGTTTTATATATCTATCAGGCCCCATAACGCACACATTAATAGATATATAATCCGCCAAATTATTATTAACGTCTTCGGCAGTAGCCAATATTCTAAGCCTTGA
Organism: bacterium; assembly: GCA_036733285.1. Lineage (GTDB taxonomy): Bacteria > JAGOBX01 > JAGOBX01 > JAGOBX01 > JAGOBX01 > JAGOBX01. The sequence continues at coordinate 6,065 of DAINAU010000192.1, read as the reverse complement.
ATAATTTTTTTCTCTAACCGAATCGGTTAAACCTTCGATAAATAAATCATTTATTATAACAGGTTCGGAAGGTTTCGCCATAATAGTTACCGCTCGTTTGCCTGAAATAGTTTCTCTAACTATGATAGTATCGCCTTCGTCGGCTCTAATCTTTTTCCAATATGGAAAAGTATATCTGTCAATCTGAAAATTTCCTCTATAAATTCCGGTATGTTTTTCAGTCTCTACGGCTTGAATTAAAAACGAATCCGAGCGAGGCAATCCGCTTAACGCTTCCAAAATAACAGAAAAATTATCGGCAAGAAGCGGATTGGCGTCTTCTCCATTAATTTCAAAATATACAATTTCGCCGAGAATCGGAGAATAACCAGCGGGCTGAGGTCCTGAATAATCCGGTTTCATAAATTTTATAGAATTAATAAACGTAGGCTCGCTAAAATTAATAACCTCGTTTTGTCTAAAAGAAATAGACGGATATTTAAAATAACTCGCTCCGGCCGATACGTATGGAGTGAACGTTATAATAGCTCCGTAACCGCTTTCAAGCAAATCAAGTGTTTCATTCGAAGATAAATCAAGTTTAAAATTACCTCTGTATGTTTTTGTGTTTTTTCCGGTTTCATTACACAGAATATGAATTGTGTCAATCCCGTTTCCGGCTTGAATTATAATCGTATCTTCCACTAATTGCGAACTCGAATAATTTAAATCAGAGGTATCTCCCTCGATAACTTCTATATATATTCTATCATGCAATCCGAATTTTCCTGAAATCAGGTTTGTAAATAATTCATCGCTAAAAAAATTTATACTCTTGATAATTGCGGGAGATTTCGGGTCCGGACTAAAAACTATCAATGTATCGGAAATATTCGGATTTAAATGCCATTTAACCAGTACCGTATCGCCCGCGTCAATATTTAATATCGGCGGCGCGGCAGTCTTATTTGTCGGTTGAAGATTACTCGTCGACAGCTTTCCTATTCCTTGATAAAAACCAGATGTTTTATCAGTTTCATATAAATTTATCGAAACCGAGTCGGAAGGAACATTCGAGCCGCGCGGAATTTTATAAAGATAAACTAAAGTCGTATCCCGCAATAAATTCGTTCCTATATCTCCAAACGCTTGAATATAGAGAGTCTCGCCAAAAGTCGCATTGCCTTCAAAATTTGTAAGCATTGCAGGCTGCCCGTTAAAATCATTTTTAAAATCCAAAAAAGTCAAATATTTCGGTTCTTCTTCTATAGCAACTAAAGCGGTATCCCAATAAACGATATTATTTGTAGAAGACGCTACTCTTACAAGAATAACATTTCCAGACGAATGTTTTAATAGCTGCTGAAACGTGTCGCTTACATTGCTTAACTGAAGCCAATTCCTGTATTTTCCAGTATTTTTAGCCGTTTCATATAAGCTAACCGAAATCTGCCCGTATACGCCCCCGCAAAAGTTTTCATTCTGCGTATAAAACGCCGGACTATCGTAATATGACGCCGGAAAAGATTGAAACAAAGATTTGGATAAAGTATATACGTAAACAAAATTATCAGAAGTATTATCGACAAGTTCTGAGTTTCCATCCATTCCGTTAAGTTCAATATATATTTTTTCATTCGGCATTACTCTGCCGCCGGTTTGATTTCTTAAAAGCTCGGAATACGACTCGTTCATAAATTTAACCGAATTAATTTCAGTCGGATTAGCTTTATTAACGATAAATACGCTTATCTCTTTGTCGCCAATCAATATATTAGACCTGATATAAACCGCATCGCCGTAATCAACTCCGAGAGTTTTAGTGGTGCTCGAACTTTGCAGACCAAACAAAGCGTATCCGCGATAAATCCCCGATGTTGGAGAGATTTCGGTTAATACGATAGTTACCGTGTCGTTGCTATGATTGGCGTTTATGGTAACTGGAGTGGTATCATTAATTATATTATTTCCAAAATCGTCGCTGCGCGCTTCTATATATATAGTCATTTCGCGCGGAACGTATTTTCCAAGTATGCTGTTTGAATACGAAGGATCGCGGTAAACATTCAAGCTTCGCAATTGTATCGGAGATTGAGGTTTTGCCATAAATGTAAAATCGCGGTAAGCCGCCGGAGTTTCCACATAAGTGTCGCTGACAGTTATGGTATCTCCGGGATTTCCAATTATTAAATTATTATTTTCTTGCGACCAATACCATATCCGCGGCAGCGGTTCCGACCCTTCGACTCTATAAATTTCGCTGCCAACTTCGGTTTCGCGTAAAGTCACTTCAATAAACGTGTCATTGCCGACGGCGTCAGCCAAATTGCTCGATTTAACATAAATTGTGATAGTATCTCTTAAAATAGGATTAGATAAATTTCCAATTACTTGAGGATATAAAAAATCCTCCATCTTCAAATTTTTCCCTGATAAAGGTTGAGAATAATTATCGCCGGTAAATAAAGTTATAGATTTTACCTGCGGTCTTTTATATTGAGCCACCGTAATTGTTTTAGTTCCATAATCAGAATCCAGCGTCGGCAGCATTGCGTTTTGATAATATTGAGGAACTTTGTCTACGGAAATATCCGGATAAATTGTAATGGAATCGCCGCGTCTTCCAAAAAGCAAACTCAAATCCGGCGACGTTGTAGAAGACAGATACGGAATATTTAATTGCGTCCGGTAAATATTTGAATTATTGGAAGTTTCAGTCATTTCAACTCTTACTTGATACGGAGGTTGAAACGGGTCGCTCCTGTTGTCGAGAATCATGGTAAACGTATCTCTAAGTTCGTCGTTTATGTATGGAATTGTGTCGTTTGCGACAAGTCCTTCATAATCCCAAGCTTCCGCTTCAATATAAAAGTATTTATAATCTTCCTCAAAAGATACTTCGGAAATATTTCCACCTGAAAAATTTGGATTTCTATATACTCTTATTTGTTTTAATTTGGTTGGAGGAGCTTCTATAGCCGCTCTCGTTTTATACGATATCGGATTATGCTGCGGGTCCTGATTCGGCTCTATAGCTATAATTTCAACCGTATCCCCAGGATAAACGTCTAGAGCGTCTACGCGTTTAAAAGTCACGTTTCTCAAATCTCTGACTTCCATTTGCCCTCGAAAAATCCCCGAATGAATTTCAGTTTCCCATAATATTAAATCTAAATTATTCGCGTCATTAGCGGCTCTGACTCTTACCTTTACGGTATCGGCAAGAAGATTACTGCTCGTTAATTTATCCGCCTGCGCTTGAATATATATATAACTTCCGGCTGATTCGTCGCCCCATTTTATCGGAGAAAATTTGTTTTCAGAAAAATCAGCGTCTTTTTTTAACGATAAATTGAAAATATAATCAGGAGTTCGCATTGTCGCGGTCTGAACCGAATCTGCAATTATTTCGTTGTATTTTTTTCCAGCGCCCGCAGCTCCCCAATACGAAGTATCGTATGGCTCAAGATAAATATAATCGTTTTGATTATTTTTCAACCAGTTCTGCAATACGTTTTTAGTATGAGTTACTAAAACTTGACCGGTATAAACTCCCGTATGTTTTCCAGTTTCAGTCAAATTCGCTATCAACTGATATTCGCCGGTTCCGGTATCGTTTTTTTCGCCGCTTGACGAAGTTAATAAAACTTGAACAATGTCTATAGTATGGGGCGAAACGTCGTTCCCCATAAATCTGATATAAAGATTTTCGCCGTTCATAACTTGATTTTGCTTGTTATAAACAGAATTAAAACCTTTTTCCATAAATTCAAGTTTATTCATTGTGGCAGGGGGAATAAGATTTGCAACGGTAAGAGCCGTTAAAACCTTTGTGTCTGTTTTGGAAACAACATAAATGGTATCGCCGAAATTTACGCCGAGTTCGTCTATAGTGTCATTTGTCCTTGATTTAATTTTTACTTGTCCGCGATACTTAGATGTTGAATTTCCAGTTTCATACGCATTAATTTCTATTCTATTATTTGCTTCTTGGGTCCAGTCTGAAATGTTAGCCGCTACTACAATTAGTTCAGACATATCAGGAGATAAAGAATTAATATCTGTAGCCGCTATTTCAATATATAAAATATCTTCTAATCCCACAGGTTCCGTTCTATCGTATAAATAGGTCGCGTCGGTCTTAACTCTTACCGCTATTATATTTGCCGGTTGAATCGTTTCATTTTCAATAAATATAATTGCGCGCATATTGGTTTCAGTATCCGAAATCGAATAATCATCGGCTATATACTGCCATTTTGTTCCAAAAGCGTCTCCCCAAATCCATCCGCGTCTTCCCGGTAATCCGCTGTAATCCGACGCATTATTATCCGTTCTATATCCTATATATTCCGACGCGACTATCGTATCTCCTTTATTATAAGCGTTTATATATTGTATCCCTGCGTCGGTAAAATTGCTTAATTTTACCCAGTTTCTATAACGTCCGGAATTTTTATCTGTTTCTGTTAATATTAGCGCTATGCCTACCGTGTCGCGATTTGACGAAACAAAAATTATAAACGTATCCGCAATCAAAGGATTTGCGTCCAAACCGTTCGCTTCAATATAAATAATTTGATTGGCAAGAGTTTTTTCGCCTAAAAACTGATTGTAATTCTCGTTCATAAATTTAATGCTTGATACTATCGATGGTCGCTTATTGTAAGTCGTATGAATTTGCCACTGATGCGCTTCCGGAGCTACGTCGGAATAAGCTTTAATCAGATTTTTATATCCGGCTCTTAACAAATTTAAAGACTGATTGGTCGATAAGGTTGTCAGCGTAATATAACCTTGAAACTCTCCGCTGTTTTTACCTGTTTCAACTAAATCTACATAAATTTGCTCGTTGTTATCGATATTCTTTACAATTACCCTTGTCGTATCAACCGTAAAACCGCTTTGATCGTTAGCTATTATTTCTATATAAATCTTGTCCGTTGGCAAGATTTCGCTTAAGTTCTGATCAACCGCGCTGATATAATCGGATTCGGTTATTCTTAACGATATTATATCTCCTGCCGAAGGACTTACCGGCAATAATCCGGCGGTTATAATTATGCTGTCAAATTCGGAATATGATTTCGGAACGCCTATCGGCGAATTAATATAAGTTTGATCATTGTCTTTCCAAATAATAAAAAGAGTGTCGCCGTTATTAATGGACATTACTTTCGGGTCGGCGTCCGGACGTTTAACGTCTGTAGGCGATTGTCCTAAATTCACTCTGCCTCTGAATTCGCCGGTTGTGGCGCCGGTTTCTTTCAAAGTCAACACTAACGAATCCGACGCGATAGTATCGCCAGCCAATACTTTATACAGATTCACGTTCACTTCGTCGGCTAAGACGTTGGAACCTACGTCGCCGAATAACATTATATAGAGATTATCTCCGTATGTGGCGAAATTTCCCCAGTCGCCTGCATAATTATTCGTCCGGTAATTTAAAAAAGTAATGTAATCTAAAATCTGGTTTGTCGCCACTTGAATTTCATCTCTTTTAAAAGACGTAGTGTCAAGACCGGAACCGTTTGTCAAATAGGCGAGCGCCACCAAACTATCTCCATCGTATGCTTTTATATATTTTTGTTTCGTATCGTTATAATCCCTTATAAATCCAGTTCCGTGATAGCGTCCTGTATTTTTTCCGGTTTCTGTAATTCTTAATTTTAAATATCCTCTCGGATTATTAACTTTATATTGAACAGTATCGGCGGTTATGCTTAAAGTCTGATTCGCCGGAACGCTATATATATATATATCCATATATTCCGCCAATTGAGAATTCGCGTCTTCGCCGTTCACTTCAATATTAATATTATCGGTTTTCGAAATTTTACCCGTTGACTGACTTATATTTTCGTTGAATCCGGAATCTTTAAAAAATATATTGTTTAATCTTGAAGGCGGATTATTTGAAACTACTTTCATATATTTCGGATAACCGCTTACCGGTTTATCCGTGTCTTGAATATTATCATAACAGTAAACGCTTAAAGTATCTCCGAGTATTACTCCGAGTTCGTCAAGCGTATCGTTTGTTGAGGGTTTTAATTTTAACGAACCTCTGTAGACTCCGGAAT
>DAINAU010000191.1:1959-7513 GCA_036733285.1 bacterium | reverse complement strand
CGATACTGTGGCGTTTTGCTGGGTTCGCATTATGCTGTCCGAAACAATAACGCCGAACGTATCTATATTTAATCCTACGACTACTATAGTGTCAAACCCGTATTCATTACTCCAGTTAGTTCCGTCTGACGCGGCTATCGTATACATATAAGCGTCCGCCGCTTGTCCGGATAAATAATAACTGTCCGCGCTTGAATTTATAGCGTCTGAAAGTGTTGACACGCTCGAATATGACCATATATTTACATCGTCTATAAAGATTCCTTCGCCGTCCCATCCAAGCGAAGTATTAAATACTACTGAAAATTCAAGACTTATCGTCTGTCCCGCATAACTTGATAAATCAACGGTTTCATATGGTTCTGAAATCATATTTGATGAATAGGATTTTTTTGAAGAACCGTTCACTTTTACAGAAACCGCGTCGCCGCCCGCGTCATTAAAAATCCAGTATGTCAATAAATAATTTTTTCCCGCAGGTAAAGTTATTGATTTTGTAATTTTTCTTGTTGACGAATACGCTTCGCCTGAAGCAAATGAATATGACCCGCTGTTTTTATATCTGCCGGTTACCGAAAACCCTGTATTTGTCCAGCCGCTTAATCCGTTTTCAGCGCCGTCGCTATAAAACAATTGAGCGTCTTTATATTCTTTTAATCTAAATTTATTTATGCCGTTCGCGTCTTTTGCGCCTGACCAGCCGACATAATAATTTCCGGTTATGCTTGAATCCGATAACGGCGTCATTGATAATCCGTAAGGTCCTTTGCCTGTTTCATTAGACCAATACATTCTTAAGAATTCGTCCCATTTCGATTCCTGTCCGAATTTCATAGCGTATTTATGCGTCGGATTATTTATATATGCCGGAAAAAATATTGCAAGACCCGTATGATTTGGAGCGTCTTTAGACTGAAAATTTATTAAAAAATTCGTTAAACCGGATGATAAATTATTTATTGATGTTGTAAGATTTACTTCTTTACCCGATAATTTTAACGCGAATGTTTTCAAATCTATTCCTGTATTTTTACTGTTATCCCCATCGTCGCCGTCTCCCATTTCTCCGGTAGATTCATCCGTCATTGTTAATCTTGCGGTTTTTATATCGCTCCAGATATTTGCCGAAATCATTTTTTCTGAAAAATCGTCTATCAGTCCTCTAAATGCGTTTATGTTGCCAATTCGAAATGCAGATTGAGTTACGGGCCCGCTTGAATAACTGTTATTATATTCGTCAACAATTTTCGACGCAAAGGCTTCCGATGTAGTAGCCGGATTATTTTTTAAATATGTCAATACTTCAGTATAAGGCCAGCCGCCGCCCGGTTCGGATAACGGCGACGCGACTACTACCGGAGCCAACTCTTTTAACTCGTATGCTACTTCTATCATCCCTGCAAGGCAAACGTCAAATCCGATTATATCAAATTTTATGCCGGTCTGTTCTATCGTTCTACGCATATCCGGCATTCTTAAACGCGGTTCGCCGTTAGAAGAATCATCCCACAATAAAGCTTTATTTCTTGTTGTTGAACTTCCGCTTCTGCTTCTCCATCCGCCCCCGTGATTCCACATTACCAGAAAATAGCTGTCCGCCGGATAATTTGTTTTTGTCCAGTTCATAAAATCTAAAAATATTTGAGTGTCCGCCATATTTACTTCCCGCGCGCCGGTTCCGTCTCCCCAATCCGATATCGCGTTAGCCGCAAGCGGAGTCATTCCGTTTGTTATATAAAACCGGTTGGTATTTGTCCAATCGGGATCGGTGCTTCCTTCTCCCGATATTCTGTCAAACTGAATTACTATATTAAAATCGTCGTTCGAACCTACCGCGGCCATCTCCGCGAAATCATCTAAAGCATCCGGTTCAAGATTATTGTCTCCGTCTAAATACACCATAAAAGTCCATTTTTTCCCGCGAGCCGCAGTTTTGATTCCGCTATTGATTATTGCAGTCTGAGGACCGGTTCCCGCTAATACCGAAGAACAACTGTAAGACGCGATTTGAGCTTGAAAACTATCGTTTTCCGTCAAAGACGATTTCATCGTTATTGTGATTAAAACCTTAGCCGAACCGCTCGCCAAAACAATATTGGCGTCGTTTGAACCCCATATTCCAGAACCCTGCCAGCTTAAACTGTTTATATATGCGTCGCCTGAATTCCATTGATTATTTCCGTTTGAGTCATACCACAAAGAAACAGTATCCACGTCATTGTTATCCATATTCCCTAAATTTTTTACGGCAAACACTTTTACCGTATCAGCCGCAACGTTGGCAGCTCCCGACAAAGATAAAATCATAACCGTATTATTGATTGACGAAGGATAAACATTTCCCGAAGGTATATCGGTAATTTTTCCCATTTCAAGCTGAAGAACCGAAACTGTTTTTGTTCCGGTATTTGTTACATTCGAAGAAGGTCCCGAATCGCCGGATATGCAAACCACTGAATCATGCGGAACCTGCGCAGTAAATGTTCTGCCTATCGTAGCCGCGGCGTTAACCGATATTGTGATTATTATTCGAGTTGTTACTGAAGGGATTAAAGGTATGACGCAGTTTGAAGTATCCCATCCTGATAAGCCTGCGTTCCAAGTCAAATCTCCGATTCTTGCGTCGCCGGCGTCCCAATTATTATTTGACGTTCCATTATCATACCACGCGCTTATTTTTGATACGTCCGCGCCGTCTGTCATTGTCCCAGTGTTTTTAACGCCGAAATACGTTATTGTGTCCGCGACTGCAGCGCCTCCGCTTAATGATAAATTCAGCGACATTACCGTCGCATTAATATCCCCCTGATATATTTTCCCCGCGGGAATATCAGCGTTTAGCGATATCTGGACCGTCTCTCCAAAACACGTTCTCGATACTGTAAAAATTATAAAAAATAGAATTAATATTATTTTTTGAAAGGATGGTTTAATATTCGACATATAATTTTCCTTCGTATTTTATTTACTTTTTTGGATATAAATTATTAAAACTAAAATATAACTTTTTTTTTAAAAAAAAGCAAGATTTTATTTTAAAAAATACTGTAAAAAAATGTTTTTTAAGAAGCTGTAGGAAAGCGTAAATATTTATATATTATTGTTATCCAGATTAATAATGGAACGGCGGTTTTTCCAATTTGATTCCAGAATAAAATGAAATACCGTATATTGTCATATTTGTTGATTTCAGTTATCAATTTAGTTTCATTTATATAATTCATAGCGTTGCCTGCAAGCCCTGAACATAATTTTATATTTATGAACGATAACAAATAAACGCTTAACAAATTAACCAGAGTAATTAAAATCGTAAAGAGTAAAACATTTTTTAAAAGCTTTTTATAATCTTTTATAATTAAAATCATTAAAGTTAAAAGCGGAACAAATATTAAAATAAAACGTTCGATTTCATAATGCGAAAATTTTATGGTCAAACCCGGAGTTTTTGTAAGATTGGTATAAAAATAATTAATGACAATATTTGAATTTACAATTTCAACGCCGGTATAATAATGAGCTCCGAATAATTTATAAATTAAATTGTTTATCCCCGATAACAATTTTATATAATAGGGCGAAACAATTGCGAATGCAAAGTAAATTATTAAAGACAATATTATAAACTTAATTAAAAATAACGATTTTATTCTTATTTGACACAACTTTTTCAATCCATACGCCCCATAGAAAAACAACTATAAAAATCATTAATATCTGCCACAAATATAAATGCGCAAAATTTAAATATTTCGGAAAATAACCTCCAATACAAGACAGGACTATTAATCTTATTATATTAATGAAATACAAAACGAATGAAAAAATTGGTATCCCGATTATTTTGTCTTTTATTTTTGAATTAAAAGCAAGCATCGCTGAAACAAGTAAAAATATTGAAAATATGCTTGCGCAGTCGTAAACTACGTTGACCGAATTACTATTTATAATAATTGAAAAAAAACCCTCGTTTATCCTGTCTGTGGTTATTATTGATTTTATCCCCGCTATATTAAATATTTTTTTTATTATCGCCGCGTCCGACAATAATATTTTTTCGCCTATATTTTTTCTGAATATATCCAATGAAGAAATGTAATGCAGAATCGCTGTCGAGATTAAAAAGAAAATAACAAATTTTATTATCGCTTTATTGGCGGCGGTTTTATTTTTCATTATGTTTTTTTTCGGTTGGATTTGATAATGCCGTATGAACCGAATCCTGAAATCATAAGTATTGCCGAAATGATCCCAAAACCTGAAAATACAGGTATGTTTTGACTTGTTCCTAAATTTGTTATTGTTATAGTTACCGAATCTGTTCCCGTTAATCCTTCGTAATCTGTTACCGTAAGCGTAAAAACATACGTTCCGGTTGCGGCAGGCGTAAAAGTTGGAGCGGCTGTCGCAGAATTATTTAATACAGCTGACGGCCCGGAACTTTGCGTCCATAAATATGTTATAGGATTTCCGTCCGGGTCCGCCGAACCCGAACCGTTTAATGCAACCGTATTATTCACGTAAAAATTTTGATCCGAACCTGCGTTCGCTATTGGAGCGTTATTAACCCCGCTATTTCCGCCTTCAAAAAAATAAGTTTGAGAAGCCGAATCAGTAATTCGTATAAATACTGAGCAGGAAGCGGTTATAGAATTAGTTATAGACGCTCTAAAATAATCATAAAAGTCGTCTGAATATTTAAATAAAGTGTTGGTCAAAGTATATCCGTTTATTACAATATTATTCCCTTGAGAAATATCGTTATTCAATCCCTTTAACGGTTTCATTTTTACTATGCTGCCGGATGCGTAATAAGTCGTGTCCGGATAAATCATTATTATTTTTCCAGCGGAATTCGTTCGTATCGAGCCGGCTGTGAACGCGTTTAAAAATTCATAATTGTTGAAAGTAAACGGGTCATAATTACTGGCAGTCGTTATCTCTATTGGCATTAATCCGGCGGTTGGCATTGTTCCCGCTAATCTGTATCTAATCCCAAATATTTCCCCTGACGGATTAAAATATTTATATCCTGAAACATATTCTTGACTTAGATAGATATTTCCGTCGAATATCCTAAATGTATCCAAATAGTTCCCATATACCCCTCCCTTTACCGTCATTACTACCGTCTCGCCCGCATATCCGCCGAAATCCGGATATATACTAATCATTACGTTTCCGTTCAGATATTCCGTTCCTGTCCCGTATGCGTCCGGCGCTATCTTTCCTATTCCGTTCTTCTTCCATTCTATATCCATAAATCCCGGTTTTACTATATCTGATGCGAACGTATAATCAAACACAGGAAACAATCCTTCCGCGTCTCTATATATCGCCGGATGATTTATTGTTATATCCCCTATTTTTATTGAGTTCGCGTCTATATATCCGGATTCGTTCGATATAAATTGAATCTTGATATGTTCGCCTGAAATCCCGCTGTTGAATTCCGGATATATTATTATATCATCTTCTATATTCTTCATCGAGCCGACCGTGAACGCGTTTAAAAATTCATAATTGTTGAAAGTAAACGGGTCATAATTACTGG
>DAINAU010000191.1:0-1859 GCA_036733285.1 bacterium | reverse complement strand
ATCCGCCGAAATCCGGATATATACTAATCATTACGTTTCCGTTCAGATATTCCGTCCCTGTCCCGTATGCTCCTGATATTATTTCCGAGCCGCCGGTAGAATATGGAATCTCTATATTATGAAATCCAACTTCATCGATATTGGTTTGAATAACGCATTGAATTGTATCAAACGCCCCTCCCCCGACTGTAATCGCAGGATGCTGTAATACATGATTTCCGACTTTTATACTGTTCGCATTTATATTCCCTGTAAAACCGGATATTCCCTGAATATAAATTTTATCCCCTGCTAAACCGAAATCAAATTCAGGATATACGTTTATTTGAGCCGAATAAACTATTTGACAACTAACCAGTAAAAAGAATAAAATAAAAACAAGTTTATTTATATTCATATAAATATATAGTATAAGTTAATTTTAAAAAAACAAGTAAAAAAACAAAAAAAATATGAAATGCTGGCGCAAATTGTTATTATTCAGCTTAAGCCCGATAAACGGGAAAAGTTATTAATCCCTGATATGTATTAAATGTAAAATGAAGTTTTCAAAAGAATATGAGCCGTTCCGAATTGTTTTAAGTGAAAAAAATATCGAAAAACGACGATTTAAAAAAATGGGGTGGCTGACGGGGCTTGAACCCGCGGCAACCAGAGCCACAATCTGGGACTCTACCAACTGAGCTACAGCCACCATAAAATTGCTATAAAATCAAACATGAAATTTCATTTGAATTTCATTTGCATACTTTTATAATAAACGCTGAAATTTGTCAACATTAAAATTCAATTTTTTTATTAGAAGGAATTATAAGAACCTCGCTGTAAGGTATATTTTTTTCAATCGAAAGTTTTAATTGATTTACAGCCTTCTGAACGCTGTCCATAGATTTATTTCCATTGAATTCAAGAAAAACTTCAATAAAAATATTATGTCCGGCGCGTCTTGTTCTTATTCCGTGAAACTGAGTATAATAATCATAATACAAGGCAAGCTGTTTCAATATTTTTATTTGTATGGATTCTTTAACCTTTTTAGACACGCTGTATTTATGCCATAGATAAACGTCAAAACTTACCATACACGCGTTTAAAGCGTAAAGATAGGTAACCCAATTAAAATTTCCTATGCAGTATTTATGAGCTATTCCGAACAAATATCCGATAATTATTATATATAAAAAAACAACGCTTTTACCCTCGACATTTTTTATGCGCAAAGTCTTTGAAATAGAAATAGGCCAGCTTATCCCAAAACATAATAACATACCGATTTCAAAATATCCCATAAAATATTGACTCCAAGCGAATCTTAATATTTAACCCGAAAACCGCATAAAGATTTTGAAAAATTGCGTAAACAGCATATAACGCTTATTCCATACAATTTCAATTTTGCCAAAATATACAAATCAGTTTTCGTTTTTTTAGAAGTTTTAATAAGCAAAAATCTATGTTTTAAAAAAACTTCATTCAACATCTAATGTATTATCACGGTTTATACAAAACAATTAAAATTTTAGTTCAGACCAAATTACGATTAATTTTATCTGTTTTTCAACCGTTTCCAATTTATTGTTTTTATTATAATTTATTTTGTTGAGATTGTCATTAATATTTTTGTTTCCCTCAATAATTTTTTTTTTATTTATCGTTATTTAACCCGAAACCTGAATAAGGATTTTGAAAAATTGTTCAGACAGCATAGAATACTTGTTTCAGACAATTTTCCAAAATCTTAAAAACATATAATTTACGGCTAACGCCGTATATTTAAAAGTTTTCGGTTTTTTAGAAGTTTTAACATAAATTCACATAACCAGAAGTCAAATCAGCTAAGTCATTAAAAATAAATAAGA
>DAINAU010000190.1:0-7537 GCA_036733285.1 bacterium | reverse complement strand
CCTAACGCTCCGTAGGTGCAGGTATGCGAATCCGCGCCTATTACAAGGTCTCCGGGAAGCGTCAATCCCCGCTCGGGCAATAACGCGTGTTCAACGCCCATACAGCCCACTTCAAAATAATTGGATAAGCCGTATTCCGCGGCGAAATCTCTCAGCATTTTAACCTGCTCCGCGCTTTTTATGTCTTTATTAGGAGTGAAATGATCCGGAACCAAAACGACTCTGTCTTTATCGAACACTTTTTTTACGCCCATTTTTCTTACTTCTTTTATAGCTATCGGAGCGGTAATATCGTTTCCAAGCGCAAGATCGACTTTTGCGTTTATTAATTGTCCCTGTTTTACGGAACTGTTATTTGAATGTTCCGCAAGAATTTTTTCAGTAATTGTCATTCCCATTTTAAATACCGCCTTTTATTAGAAAATTTTATACGTTTTTTTCTTTTAATTTTGAAATATTGAATATCGCCCGAATAGGACCCGACGAAATATAAATAACTCCGATAGAAAACAGAGTGATTGACGGAAACAAAAACAGCGAAGCCAGCAAAGCCAGCGCAAGAATCACGGTAACTACCGGTATTTTAAACAGCCATTTAGCTTTTTTGAAACTATAATATCTTATTTTTGAAATCATAAGATAACTTACCACTAACATAGTAAGCGGCAATAATTTTTTAAAAATTACGCTCAATTCCGGATTCGAATTAATTGCCGGATATTTTTCATAAATCCATATCATGGAACATAAAATACCCGCGCCCGCAGGAATCGGAAGTCCGAGAAAATACGTATTCGGCAAATCGGATTTTGAAACGACGTTGAATCTTGCAAGACGCATAGCTCCGGTCGCCACAAAAACAAACGATAAAATCCAGCCGAGGGTTCTGTATTCGGTAAGATTTAACGCCGACATCCAATAATGATACGCTACTACCGCAGGCGCGACTCCAAAAGAAATAACGTCAACCAGGGAATCAAAATTCAATCCGAATTCGCTGGTGGTTTTTGTATATCTCGCTATTCTGCCGTCAAGTCCGTCCATTAAAACTCCAATCACAATGACGGCGCACGCCTGAATCCATTTGTATTCAAGCGACAGAATAATAGCGTAATACCCGAGTCCCATATTGGCAAGAGTAAATAAGCTTGGAAGAATATATAAACTTTTATGTTTCGGACATTGTCTGGTTTCCATAAATCATTCATTCCCGGTAAATATTTTTATTTTAAAACTTTCAACCTTGTTTTTTTTAAACCATTTTTTATAAATATTTGCTGCTCTATATTCGCTCTTCATTCGCGCGACATTCAATCCGAATTTTTCAAGAATGAATCAGCGACGTTATTTTAGTTTGAAATTCGTTTTCAGCGTCGATTCCGTTTTTATAAGCCAATACCGAAATCTGATAAAGAATACCCGTTATAGCGGAAGCGTATTTGTCAACGTCGTTATCATCCAGAATTTTTATATATTTTTTCAAATCTTCAACCGGGCTATCCGCGTCGGTCTTAAGTTCGCCGAGTCTGTCCATTTTATTCAGCATTCTCCCGATTCGCAATAAAGACGGCATAGAACGCGGAATATCTTTCAGTAAAGTTTTGGTGTTCTTATTTTTTTTTTCGGAACGTTTTATTGTTTCCCAGTTGCGAAGTATTTCTTCGCTTGAATCGACTTTCAAATCCGAAAAAATATGGGGATGCCGTCTTACCAATTTATCGCTGATTTGATTTAAAACCTCGGTAAAATCCGAAATCCCGTTTTGTTCGGCAATATGAATATGCATCAAAACAACGAACAGCAAATCGCCGAGTTCTTCTTTAATGGAATCAAATTTCAAGTCTTCAATAGATTGAACCGCTTCGTAAGCTTCTTCTATAAGCGAATTTTTCAATGTCTCGTTCGATTGTTTTAAATCCCACGCGCATCCTGTCGCCGGCGTCCGCAATTTTTTTATAATAAGAATCAAGCGTTTTAGAGCCGACAATCTTAAATCTATTCCGGTTTCTTTTGACAAATATCTTTCTCTTTTTTTAGATGCGGCTATTCTGCCGCGTATTAACCTGTTCATACCGTTCATTCATACCGTTTTTCTTTGATGCGCGTTAAATTATAATGAGCTTCAAGATTCGAACCGTCGATTTCAACGGCTTTTCTATAATTTTTTTCCGCTAAATCAAAAAGATTTTTTTCATAATAACAATTAGCCAAACCGCTATAATACTTTGAATTCGACGGATTCAATTCTATAGCGGATTTAAAATAATTAATCGCTCTGTTATAATCTGCCGCCAGATAATTCGTTAATCCGCAATTATAAAAACTCGCGTCGTCTTTTTCATTAAACCTGATAGCCTGATTAAAATAAGTTAACGCTTTATTTAAATCGTTTTTATCGGCGTCTGATTTATATCTAAAAAAATAAATGCTTCCGAGCGTTTTATTCGCGGCGTTTAAAATAATAGAATCCCTTGATTGTTCCAATATTCTTTTAAATAAATTTTCCGCTTTGTCAAATTCATTTTCTTTATAAAGAGAATAGGCTAAAAGATATGTTTCTTCCATCGAATTAACGCCGCGTTTCAAGAAATCTTTAGCTTTATTATAATCTCCGAGCGCAAAATAAAAAGTTCCCAACGCCTTTTCGTATTTTTTTGTATAAGGCATTTTTTTCAACGCCTCAAGATAATATTTTTCAGCCGACGGCGCGTCTTTAAGATATTGTTCGTAAATAACTCCTATGTTGTAATTCAATTCCGCCAAAGCCGGCGCCGCGGATTTATCGGTAAGTTTCATTGAGTTTTCATAACATACAACCGCGTTTTTGAATTCATTTTTGACCGAACATAAATAACCGAGATAATTATAAGCGTCCTTTAAAACCGCGTTCAAAACGGCTTTATCATCCGGAATTCCAGTCCAGTCTATAAGAGGGATTTCTCTGACGGTAATCGATTTTTCCAGACTCGCAAAAGCGCTATAAGCTAAATCTATGCAATTCAATTTAACGGAGCTTCTGCCTACGCCGTAATAAGCGGAAACGCTTTTATTATCCGCTTTCAATCCTCGATAATAATAATACAGCGATTTTTCATAATTGCCTCTTTCGTAAAATTTATCGCCGAGCGAAACGTAATTTTGCGAATTATACGGTTCTTCTTTAAAAACGTATTCCGCGTATGTTCTTTCAATCTCGTCCATATCCTTGTTCAAAAGAAAATATATCTCGCCAAGTTCCTTATATCTAAATAAGCTTTCCGCAGTTTTAATTAAATAATTATACGCTGCCGGATAGTATCCGTTTTTCTTTGCAATCAAATAATTATAAGACGCGGCTCTGGAAATCAAATCTCTATGAGCCGGCTGAGCCGGATTCGAGTAATTTATCACGGCGTCAAAATATGTCTTTGAAGCGGGATTGGATTTTATGTTGTCTTTGAAATAGAAATAAATATAACCCAAATTATAATTCAAATCGGGGTTTTTAGGATTTACCGACAGGGCTTCCGAATAAATTTTTAACGCGTCGTCAATTTGTCTTTTGTCAAGATAATAGTTTCCCAATCCAATATACGGTTCCGCGAGTAAATTGTTTTTAGCGCGGGCTTTTTCAAAGTAATATCTGCCTTTTTCAAATTCTTTGGATTTATAAAAAGCGGCTCCCATATTATAATAAACCGCGGCGATTTTCTCGTATGATTCTCCAAACGTCGATATGAAAAAATTATAATATTCAACGCTTTTTTTATAATTCCCCGTATTGAAATAAATTTCCGCGAGTTTCAAATAAGACTGTTTTGTATAGTCGGACTTTAAACCGGCAAATTCGACGGTTTTTGCGAAATACTCAATCGCAAGCGCCCATTTTCCGGAAAAATACGATTCCATCGCGGCTTGAAAAAATTTTATCTGATTGGAAACGTCCTCTCCTTCTTTTATTACAACCGGCAGAGGCAAACCCGCGTCAAGAAGATTCGCGGCAAAAGTATTAGTCTCGGAAGAAGCGGAATCCAGCATTCCGCGTTCGAGCGCCGTTATCTGTTGCGAATCGCCGGTATAAGCGGATCCAATGCCGGTCATATTATCCGAAACGCCGGCGGGCATAGTTACATTGGCTCCTTTAAAAGGCGTTTCTATTTTTTTTATTTTCGGAGCAAACAATTCCGGATATAAAAAATATACGCCGGCTCCAAAAATTATAAGCATAATTATTGAAGATAAAATTTTCGACTTATGAATTTTAGGAGTCAATGAAGGTTTATAAAACCTGAATTTTATACGTGATAAAGACGACAACGGTTTCAATAATTTTTTCAAATTACGAACTCCTTAAGTTCTAAAAAATTTATTTTCTTATCGCAGATTCCATATCGAACGAACCGCATTTTTCAAATCTGTCCAATATTCCGTTAATGAATTTATAAGCGTCCGAATCGGAATAATTTTTCGCAAGTTTAATTATCTCGCTTATAGTAATTTTTTTTTCTATGCTTTCCATTTTTATAATTTCAAATACGCCCATTCGCAAAAGAGTTTTGTCAATCAATGATATCCTCGACAATTTCCAGTTTATTAATGTGGTTTCTATAAGCGTATCCAGCGGCTTAATATATTCAATTACTCCCGCAATAATCTCTTTTGTAAATTCAAATATTTCGGTTTCCTTAATTTGAAATTCGGCAAAAACATAATCAATAGATTGAACGTCAAATGTGTCAAAATCGCATTGATAAAGAATTTGCAGCGCAAGTTCGCGCGCTTTGCTACGCTTCTGCATAAAAAAATTATTTAATTAATTTGTATAAATTAGTTTGTTCTATTGCCGCCGCCGCCGCGTCGAATCCCTTATTTCCGGTTTTAACTCCGGCTCTGTCAATCGCCTGATCAACCGTATCCGCGGTTATTATGCCGTATATTACCGGTTTAGAAACCTCCATTCCAACCGCCGCCACTCCTTTGGAAACCTCGGCGGCAACATAATCAAAATGCGGAGTTTCGCCTCTGATAACCGCTCCCAGACAAATTATAGCGTCAAAATTTTCTTTAGATAAAGCGGCGATTTTCGCGGTAGCCGGTATTTCAAAAGCTCCGCTTGTCCAATAAACGATAATGTTTTTTTCCTCGACGCCGTGTCTTACAAGACCGTCAAGGCAGCCTCCAAGCAGTTTTGAAGTTATAAATTCATTGAACCTCGATATCACTATTCCAATTTTTAACCCTTTGCCAATGAAATTTCCCTCATAGCTTTTAATATTTTTTGCGTCCATACTTTTTAAGCCCGCCCTTCTGTTTAAAATTTTAATCATTATAATTTTATTGATTAAAAAAAACAAACATTTTTAACAATTAATTTTTTGATTTATTTCTTAAATAATCTATCAACGCTACTAAATAAAAACAAACGGCTATAATTAATGTATTTCTTATTCCAATTTTAAAAGAAGAATTTTCAAGCAAACCGCCCAATACCGACCCCAAGGAATTTATCCCCAAAAAGAAAGCGGCATTATTCCCTGAAATTTTAAAATTTTTAGAAAAAATACAACCCGCAAAAAATATCGGAGACAAATATATTATTGTAGACAATGCAAGTTTAAAAATTATGCCGTATCCGATTAAAAAATTCATTTCAACAAAATAACTGACGGCAAATGAAACAAACAACAAAAAAAATAAAATCAAAATATTAATATTTTTAATCTTTATTATTATATAATTTGCCGCAACTATTAAAATCATTATTGCCGAAATAACAAAGGCATTTACAGTCCATACGGTTCCAAATAATAATGACATTTTGCTGACATTATGGACTTCCAGCAGCAAAAAACCTCCTCCCATTGCAAAATAAAACAGCCATCCTTTTATATTGCCGGCTTTTTTAAGGTTATTCCATAAAAAAAACAACGAAACCAAAAACAAAATACCAGAAAGCAGCATTATTAGGCCTGGAATATTTTTAATTTGGAGATAGATATACGGCCAATCATCAACTGTAATATCCGCAAAATATTCTCCTCTCATTTTTTCTAATAATAAATTATCCATATAGATTTTTTCACTCAATTTTTCTTTAATAGAATCTGATACGATTTTGGAAGAAATAAAAAATTGGGAGCTATTCATACCTCGTTTGTCGGGATAATAAGCGATTGCTTCAGTCAAATGATAATCTGAATTTTTCACCGTTTCAGATAAAGTATTGTGAAATTTTTTTGTAAGCCAAGGAATATTGGCAAAGAAAGAGATATATACTGATCCATTGTTATTTAAAGCTTTTAAAGCGGTTTTAAAACTTTCTTTAGTATAGATATAATTGTCCAATCTGACATTGGTAAATCCCGACAGCAACGTATGAGAATCCAGATGGCTAAAAATAATTAAATCAAATTTTTCTTTTGAAGTTTGTAAATAATGCCGCGCATCGTCTATAATTATTTTAACTTTTTTGTTTTGATAAGGCAATTCAGGGTGGTGTTTTTTTCCAAGTTTTATAATTTCTCTATCTATCTCAACCGCAGTAATATCTTCGGCTCCATTCAATATAGCGGCTGCCGCGTCGTTGCCGGCTCCCGCCCCGATTATTAAAACCTTTTTGCCGTTTAGTCCAAGCTTATAAGGTAAATTCCATCTTGTAATTGAAGGAACATCCTGTTCCAACATAATCATATAACCGGTATTATTGACGCTTATACGATTTTGCGATTTTTCAATTTTTTGATAAGAACTCCAGTTAACATCAGGACTTCTATTTATACAATATGACGTTAAAATAATTATTAAAACAATTACTATGCCGCTTTTTATTTTTATCGACGAATCGTCAATAATTAAAAATGAAAAAAAGATTATGCCTATCCAAATTTCAGGCGGCGCGTTAAAAAATGAGAGAATAAAAAAAAACAATATGCCCGCCAAACTGCCGGCTAAATTGAATCCATAACTTTTCAAAACGCTATTTTTAGAGTCGTCAAACAGCGCTCCTATTTTCTGTCCGTAAGGAATAAAAATTATTATAATCATTAATATCGAAGATGAGAACCAGAACAATCCATGAGCAAGCAATTTCAAGGTTTCCATAACAGTTATTGCGTCAAGACGCGCCCAAGTTTGAAATGATTTTATAACAGACAACGATTTAGACATTCCTATAGGACCATATTTCGAATATGAATACGGAAGCTCGATAGACGCATAAAAAAATAAAATTATTAAAGAACAAACAAAAAGATTAATATTGATTTTTCTTTTAACAAGACCTATCCCAAACCCGATAAAAGTTACTATTAAAACAAGATTTGAAAAATAAGCGAATATTCTTATTTCACAAGACAGCCATCGTATCAAAGCCAATTCCGAAAATAGAAGTAAAAGACTCCAAAAAAATAATTTTAACAACGTCATTTTATTTATCTCCGCAAATTACATAAAAAATAATGATATAATGATAAGATTGATTGTCAACGATTATTTCAACAAAATAATTCACTAGTGTCCAATTAAAAATATAAAAAACTTGCTAACGGTTTTACCTTTT
>DAINAU010000189.1:0-7579 GCA_036733285.1 bacterium | reverse complement strand
TTGAACAGTTAGAGTTGCCTTGGGATTTGTAAATTTTTTTTGGACAGCAGTGATCAAAAATATATTTTATTATTGGAGTATTTTTAGAATCAAAATTAATTGCCGCAGATATTATCATCTTTTTTAAACTATATTCAGTTATATTCTTGAGTTCGGGAATGTATTCAATATAATCTAAATAAGAAAGTTTTGTATTTTTATAAAGGACTGAAGCTATAAAAAATTTTAAAATTGAAAAGTCATGTTTATTTCTAAAAATATCTAATAAATATATCAACTTATCTTCGGAAAACGAGTTATAATCAAAAATAATCGAGTAATATAATATAGTCGATAAAATAATTCCATCTTTATTAGAAATTTTTTCTGATTCAATCAAATCTATCCAGTATTCGGAATCAAATTTTTTAAAGTGTATAAAATCCATATAAACCTTCAGAGTTTTAAAATTACAAGTATTATTATTTTCGCTATTTTTTTTTATAAACAACGATATTGCGGGATTATATGTTCCGGAATACAACCAAAATATTTCCGAATAGGACAATTCATAATTCAAACCATTTTCAAATTTTTTCACTATATTATATCCAATAGTGTTTGAAAAAAAATCTATAGTTTCTTTAGAATTTTTATCAATTTCTTTAATTTTATCATCTATAACATAAAAACCGGATTTATCCATATCATATAATTTATAGTTTAATTCGTCGGTTGAATCCAATAATATTTTTTTTGAATTAAACACATAACGATTCAACAAATGATCTTCATTAATATCAATTTTATAATACGGATAATATTTTAACAAAAAAACGCTGATATGATAAGGATTATTTAAAACAACATCAGCGGCTTGAAAAGAAAATTTTTTTTTGATGTCAATAAGATTATTCCATATATAAACATTTTTCAAATTTACAAAGAGCATGAACAGAATAAAAAAAACGATCAAACAGCAAACCGTTTTATTCTTTAACGAAATTGATAACAGCGAATTTATAAAGATCGCCAATAAAACAGAAAACGGAAAAGCTGAATTAAAAAAATAATGAATTGAATCAATATTCTCAACGTCAAATTCCTTGTTTAAGATTGGAAGAAAAGTCAAAAGAAACCATATTGAAAAAAAAAGAGTCATTTTCAATACTATTTTTTTTTTTTTTGCCGCAATAAAAAATAAAAATAATAATATGAATATATAAATAAATATACTTGAATTATACGACAAAAAAAAGAAATATATTTTTTCTAATTTGTTAAGTAAAAAAATCTTATTGTGAAGATTATCAATATATCCAAACACATCGTTAAAAATAAAAAATCTGTATATATAAAATAAAATTGAAATCAATGAATAAAGAATATTATGCTTAATAGCGGTAACTATATTTTTTTTTTTTATAATAATATCGTATAAAAAAAATATCATTGGAAGAATGTAAGAAATTTCTTTAGAAGAATAAGCGCACAACAATGCGATAATAATCAAGAAAGGAAACCTGTTTTTAATAAATAGATATGTTGACAAAAGAGAAAAAAATATTGAGAGCAGATCTCCGGAATCAATAGATATAAATGTCGAATGCGGAACAAATGAAGGAAATATTATAAAAAAAACAGTTGAAATTACCGCAGTATCATATGAATCTGAAACCAACAATACAATTTTAAAACAAAGTATGGCGGCAAGAATAAATATTGTAAAAGATATTATATGCAGGGCAAAAATATCAATACCCCAAAAAACATATTGAAAGAAAAAAAACAAGGGAGTTATTGGTCTAAAATGCCCCGCTTCAGAAATTATACCATTATGAAAAAAACCAAAAAAAACCTTAAAAATATCTGAAGGCAGACGAAGATTTTCTAGTAAAACCGTATAAAAAGGCAAATCCTTACCGCTCATAAAATTAAAATTATTGAACATCGGAAAATATGCTGCAATAGCGATAATTATTATGAGTATTACCGGATTATAATATAAAA
Organism: bacterium; assembly: GCA_036733285.1. Lineage (GTDB taxonomy): Bacteria > JAGOBX01 > JAGOBX01 > JAGOBX01 > JAGOBX01 > JAGOBX01. The sequence goes on along the minus strand of DAINAU010000189.1, from coordinate 5,590 downwards.
ACATAACAACAATTTTATTTTTTAAATTGCGGTTTGAAAATCAAACCTCCGAGCGGCGGAAGCGCAAGTTTCAAAGCATACGGTTTACCATTGCAATTTTCAGTATTCGGATAAACCAGACCCGCGTTGCCTACGTTAGAACCGCTGTATTCGACGGAGTCGCTGTTAAAAATTTCTTTATAGGGAACATAATAATTAACGCCGATTTTATACGCCCATCTCGGCACCGGAGTAAAATTAACTACTATCAAAAGATGGTCTTCCGGACTTTTCCCTTTTCTCACAAATGAAAAAACGCTGTTATCGGAATCGTTGCAATTTATCCATTCAAACCCGTTGCCGTTGTGGTCATTCGCATACATAGCCGGTTCAGATTTATAAATTCTATTTAAATCCGAAAGACATTTCAGCATATTTCTATGATATTCAAAGTTAAGCAAATTCCAGTCAACGCTTTTACTTTCTTTCCATTCGTCGAACATTCCGAATTCGCAACCCATAAACAATAATTTTTTTCCGGGATGTCCAAAATAATATGTGTATAACGCGCGAAGATTGGCGAATTTCTGCCAATAATCTCCGGGCATTTTATTTATCATCGAACCTTTTCCATGAACCACTTCGTCGTGAGAAAACGGCAGCAGAAAATTTTCTGTGAACGCGTATAATAAACTGAAAGTCATATTTGAATGATGGTATCTTCTATGAATCGGGTTCTTGGTAATATAATTCAACGTGTCGTTCATCCAGCCCATATTCCATTTGAAACCGAATCCGAGACCTCCGCTGTAAGTAGGTTTGCTTACTCCTGGCCAAGCAGTCGATTCTTCAGCGGTCATTATAATTCCTTTATAATTTTGATAAGCGATGGAATTAAGATGTTTTAAAAATTCTATAGCTTCAAGATTTTCTCTGCCTCCGTAACAATTTGGAATCCATTCGCCCTGTTTTTTTGAATAATCAAGATAAAGCATCGAAGCCACCGCGTCAACTCTCAAACCGTCGATATGATATTTATCAAGCCAGAACAAAGCGCTCGATATTAAAAAATTTTTAACCTCGAATCTTCCAAAATTAAAAATCTTCGTTCCCCAGTCCGGATGTTCGCCAAGCCGCGGATCCTGATGTTCATATAAAGCGGTTCCGTCAAATCTTGAAAGACCGTGCGCGTCTTTTGGAAAATGCGCGGGCACCCAGTCAAGCATTACGCCAATGCCGTTCAAATGACATTGATCCACAAAATACATAAAATCTTCGGGGTTCCCAAGTCTGCTTGTCGGAGAAAAATATCCGGTTACCTGATAGCCCCACGAACCGTCAAACGGATGTTCGAGTATAGGCATCAATTCTATGTGAGTAAAATTATTTTCTTTAACGTATTTGATTAATTTATCTGCGATTTCTCTATAATTAAGAAAAGTATTATCCGGTCCCTTCATCCATGAAGGCAGATGAACTTCATAAACCGAAATAGGTTTTTCGTAATGATTCGTGTAATATCTTTCTTTCAGCCATTCGGAATCGTTCCAATTATAATTATCAATATTCCATACTACCGAAGCGGTGCCAGGTCTTAGTTCCGAATAAAACGCATACGGGTCGGCTTTTAAAAACAATTCTCCGCGAGCGCCTTTAATCTCGTATTTATAAAAATCGCCATGTTTTAAATCCGGGATAAACAACTGCCATATTCCCGACCAGTCGGCGTTGAGTTTCATCTGATGACGTCTGCCGTCCCAATTGTTAAAATTGCCTACAACGCTCACGCGTTGGGCGTTTGGAGCCCATACTGCAAAATGAACGCCTTTAACTCCGTCCACTTCTATTATATGCGCTCCCATTTTATCATAAATTTTATAGTGCTGCGCTCTATTAAAAAGATACCTGTCAAACTTAGTGAGCGATTCGGTCCAGAACGAATATACGTCGTTTATAAAATGTTCCTTATTATAATAATCTATCATTTTATATTTGTATTTAAACCGCTCAGAACGGCTCATTATAATCGCTTCAAACAATCCGGATTTATGAACCTTAGTCATCGGATATGTTTCCTTTGGATTCTCAGCGTCCACAACAAACGTCTCTTTTGCGTCTGGTAAAAAAGCCCTTACGGAAATAACCTGTTTATCAAGAAAATCCGTTATATGCATTCCAAGGACAGATGCCGGATTCTTATGGTTTGAATTAATTATTGCGGTAGCGTCTTCAAAAGGTATTGTTGAAATCATTGTTTTCCTCCGGAATTTTAATTTTCTTAATATTTTTTGTAATCTCAAAAAACTTCTTTGCCGTAAAAGCAAAAATATTTTTATAAGATACGAAACTTTCTAACTTTCCAACTTTCTAACTTTCAAACTTTCTAACTTTCAATCTATAATCTGAACCGATAATATCATAACGTCTTTAACAGGTTTTTCTGCGGCAGTCTGAACTTTGCTGATTTTCTCGGCTATATCGTATCCTTCGAGAACCTCGCCGAACACAGTATGTTTTCCGTCAAGCCAAGGGCAATCGTTAACAGTAATAAAAAATTGGGAAGAATTTGTATTAGGTCCCGCATTAGCCATTGCGAGAACACCGCGTTTCATTATTTTGCTCTGCAAAGAGTTTGAATATTTATAACCTAAAAATTCATAATATTCTTTTAAAGATTTTGAACCGAATTGTTTTAAATGTTCGGACGGAAATTGATAGTTATTCGCCGATACGATTTTTTTATCCAATCCGAGCGATACCGCATTTATCTCGTCGTTAATAGTTTTTACTGAATATTTTTTTGACGACGGTTTTGTCCGGAACCGAGCGTCTCCGGTCTGAATCATAAAATTTGGTATTACTCTATGAAATAAAACGTTGTCATAAAACCCTTCTTTCGCAAGCGTTGTAAAATTTTTTACAGTCTCGGGCGCTGCCGATTTTAAAAGAGCGCATTTTATTATGCCGAAATTCGTTTGAATAACCGCTGTCGGAAGTTTTTCGCCTGATTTTAAATTTGCTGATTTTCCGGCGTTTTCAATATCGCCCGATTCAAGTTTCATATCTGAAATTTCAGTTTTGGGAATTTGATAAAATCCCTGATTTCCTTTAATTGTTATTACGTCGTTTGAAACGATAATCTGTCCGGAAAGTATTCTTCCGTCTTTAAGAGTCGCAACGCCGGCAAACGACGATACTGCCGCGACTAATACAAAAATTAATAATGCAATAAACCCTTTTCTCATAAAAAAAACACCTCAAAAAATAAAATACAAAAAACATTGCTATTTCGACTTAATATAATCGTCGATTAATTTTTTTTTCAAAAATTCAACAAACTTCGCGTAAGTTTTTTTTATTATAAAAAAAATCAAAAGCGCTATGATAATTTTTTTCATTTCATTTATAAATTATCGGCGGCATTTTCATTTTTATCAGACTGATCCTCGGCTTCTTCCGAATCGTCAGACCCCGAATCGCCTCTATTTTTCAAAGCGTCGGTTTTAGCTTTTTGTTTTTTCAAGATTTCAACCATAGTGGTAATTTTCAATGTTTTTCCGTCTTTTGATTCGATAATAACGGTTTTATCAACGTCGGTTCTGAAAAATTTATTGTCGAATTTCGATTTATAAAATTTATCCAAAGATTCTTTAGTCATATCCCTGAATTTGAAACTTGCTTTCTTATTAAAGAAATTTATGCGCGGTCTTGTGAAAGACGCGATTACGTATTCGGGTTGAACTAAATCCGTAAGTTTATTATTATAATCGGAGATTCTTCTTACCGCATCGTCGTCCTTGTCTTTTTCCCATCCGTCAAGAAGCGGAACGCCGTGATGAGGAAGTATCAAAACGTCGGCTTTCACAAGCGATTTATCGGACACGCCCGCGATATTTTCAAGGGCGGCTTCAAGTATCGAACCTCCCATCAACACGCTTTTTTCTCCGAATTGCGCTTTTAAAACAAGCGAGTTGTCAAGCAGAGTATAATTATCAGCCGGATTTTCCGGAGGATTCAAGCACAAAATATAAAAATCCGCGCCATTGATTTTTTCTTTAAATAAAACGTCTCCTTCTTTTATCTTATATGCCGGTATTTTACGTTTTTCAAGAACTTTCAATATTTCCATATATTTATCATAAATCAGTTTAGGATATTTTTCGCCGGAATTAGCGGCGAAATCCTTAAGTCCCAAAATATTGAAAAAATCTTCGGGACTTGTTTTTGAATTTACCTGTTTATGATCAATCATATCATACCAGGCTTTCAAATCTGAATTAGCGGCTAAAAAGTATAATCCGGTAAGATACTCCGGACTTAACGATTGAGCTATAACTGCGTCAACAGTAATAATCCCTTGTCTTTTTATATAATTATAAACCACGCGGTCGCCCTGGTCAAATTCGGCAAAAGGATTGGCGTCGTTAAATTCTCTTACAGAGCCGTTAATTACTATCGTCTTTCCGGATTTCAACTGAACAATATTGGATTCCGCATATCCCACGTCAAGCGTAGTGATTTTAATTCCGTCCGGAGTTTTATGAGCAGTTAAATAAATCATTACAAGTATGAATACTACCGCGAATATTTTTTCAAACAATTTCACTTTATCGCCTGCGGGTCCCATTGTCGGAATTCTTAATCTGTAATATAATTCTTCTTTTTTCTTTTTAAACGCGTTCCACCAGATAAAAATCGCCACTAAAACAAAATAAAAAACAAATCTGCCAAGCGTCCACATTGTAATATTCGGATATGGAATTATCCTGCAGAAAAAATCGGCTGACCATAGAAAAAATTTACATAAAACCCAGTTTGTGGCGTTAAGCACGAGCGCAACCCAAATTCCTATTTTTGGAATCATACCGAGGATTCCTGAAAATATGCCGAGCTGAACGTTTATGCCGACCAGAGGTATTGCAATAAAATTCGCAAGCATTCCCGCAACCGGAAATTTTGTGAAATACCACGCTGAAAACGGAATCATCATTCCTATTTGAATCGCAAACTGAGCCGACAAAAATTGCCTGAAAGTATTGGGTATAGACTGATATCCGAATCTGCTCGCCACCGGATATTGTTCGTCGAGTTTTTTTAAAACTATTCCTATAAGTATTATCGCGACAACAGCCGGAATATAAAAAAACGGATTCACAAAAAGAAACCAGTCGTATCTTACAATAAAGAAAAATCCTATAAATATTAAGATTCCCCAGATAAAAGGAAGTCCGCGAAGTTTTATAAGCTGCATATCGACCGGTTTTGTCAGAAGGACTAAAGCTAAAACAGCGCCGAATGACAACGAAAACGACGGCGAATAAATAACAAGCGGGCTCTTTAGCAATATAAGAAATCCGGCGGCGCCTATTGAAAATATTGCCGAAGCTCTCAATCCTCTTGCCGAATACACTAACGTAAGAACCGCTATGCTGTTCATTAAAGTCGCGCGCGTGCTCGACGGAGCGGCTCCCGTAATTATGCAAAAAATAATCAACCCCAAAACCAGCATAGGAGCGAAAACCTTTCTATGAATTTTCATCGCTGAAAATATTCCGAATAAAAATATTGTTATTATAGTTACGTGAAGACCTGAAACTGCGTGAACGTGTCC
>DAINAU010000188.1:0-7608 GCA_036733285.1 bacterium | reverse complement strand
TTTCTTTTCTTATTTATTTTTAATGACTTAGCTGATTTGACTTCTGGTTATGTGAGATTATACGCAAGCGAATATTACGAAAAAGAATTCAATATATACAATCTGCTTGCGGAGAGTTTGCAGAGCGAAACCGGGAACCTTGTAAAACTTCATATAAAAATAAGCTGCGCAAATCCTGAAATCCGGAACAATACAAAAGTTGTGGAGTTCAGAGTTCCGAAGCTGACGAATAAGCAAGACGTTCCGGCGGAAACTGAATTTTTAAAAAATCAGTTATCGGAAAAAGAAAAGCAGTTTGTAAAACTTCAAAGCGATTTGCAGGAAAAAACAAACGAATTATTTGAAGTCAAAACAAAACTGACGGTAAAAGAAGAAATCATCAAAAATTTAAAAGATCAGATCAACAATCCGCCGACATTGACAAATACGTTGCTGCAATCCGTTTTAGAATCCAAGCGGAATAACGGAGATTCGGAAAAAACAATGGAAATGTTAAAAGAGCAATACAAACTGCAAATCAAATCTCTGGAAGATGAAAAGCGGGATTTAAAAGACGAAATAAACAGATTGAAAGACAAAATCGACGAATTGCTGGAAGAAAACACCGAATTAAAAATAAACGTAAGTCAGAGTTCAAGCGGAAACTCAAACTGGATGCCGGTAATAGAGAAACTGACAGAATCATTTGCTCCGGCGATACCTCTTTTATTATCAAGTTTTTCAAATCAAAGTAAAAAGGAAGCTGCGGCTCCGTCCGCAGCGGCAGGATCTGCGGCAGGAAACAGTCAGGAAATTTTGTTAAACGAGCTCAAGGAAATATTGAAATCAATAAAAACTTGTATGTCTGAAAATATGAGCGCGGAAGAGATAAAAAACATAATCGAAACGGCTCATCCGGGATTCATAGACAGGCAAATCAAGCCGTATTTGGTTAAAGATAAAGAAAACGCAAAAAAAATATTATTTTCTTTAGCTGTTAAAGAATGCGGTTATATTGACGCGGACATAGACAAATTAAAGGGTTTCGTGGATATTTTATAAAAAAAACCGAATGGACGGCAGACCTTATTGACCTTATAAGGACTGTAAGGTCTGGCGTCCTTGCAAAATAAATTAAAATCTGTTAATAATGTAAGAAATGACGGAATCTGAAATAAAAAGATTTGAATATAATTTGTCTAATGATTATGAAGGATTAAAAAAAAAAATTGATATAATCGCCGGAGTAATGAAAAAAGGTTCGGAAAATATGCGAATCCGGACGCTTGCATTATCGGCGCGCAAAGGGGCTCAAGACTTCAATTACCGGGAAGAGCTCGAACTCATATACGATTACGTATGTAAGAACATAAGTTATGTGAGGGACACATACAAAATCGAAGTCATCCACGACGCTGAAAAAGTATTGGATTTTGAAGCGGGAGACTGCGATGATTTTGTCATACTGCTTGGAGCTTTATTATTAAGTATCGGTTGGACCGTCAGGATAGTAATATGCGGCAGGGAAAAAAATTCGTTCAGTCACATATATTTGCAATGCTGGGAACCGGTAGAAAGAAAATGGATAACCGCTGACGCGTCAATGAAATATCCATTAAGCAAAGAATCGACGGCGCAATATAAAAAATATTTTATGGTTAAATAAATGATAACTGCAATACAAAACCCGAACAGAATAAATTTAACGCCAGTAAGCCGGAACATATTCGGCGGCGATGTTGTTTATGGAGAGTTGAGCGGAAGTTTTAGAAAAATGTTAAGAAACGCTCGAATACAAAAACAACTTCGCAGACCTGCTTCAATACCGGCTTCTCAATTGCCGAAAAATATTACCGCTAACAAAAGAAAAATTTTCGGTATAACTCCCAGTAATATAGAAATATTCGCGGTTCCGAAAAATCCTGAAATTCCTAACAAAAGACCGAATTATGAAAATTTATTGTCAGGCGACGAAATATTATTGCTTAACGGCGACGATGCAATAATCGAATTAAATGAAACCGGACAGCTTGGAAGCTGGTTAAGTAAAACTGTTAGAAAAGTAAAAAAAGAGATAAGCAGAACAACGAAACGCGTAGGAAAAGAAATAAAACGAAGTTCAAAGAAAGTTTCAAAGCAAATAAAAAGATCGGGAAAAGATATTAATAAAGGCGTTAAAAAACTTGGGAAGAACGTTGAGGTTTTAGTTAAAAAAAATAAAAAAACATTACTTCATATAGCCGGAGCCGTAGCGTTGGTTCTAACATACGGAGCAATATCGTCGGCTTTAGCCGCGAAAGGGGCCGCAGCTGCAGCGGCGAGTTCATCAGCGGGAGCGGCGGGAGCGGCGGGAGCCGGAGCGGCGGCTGGAACTGCCGGGACAATGGCTATCCCTGTAACATTAACTAACGCAACGACTCCGGCGTTAGCGGCGGTAAATGCGTCGGGAGCCGGAGCAATAACGGCGTCAGAAGCGGCTATTATGACAGGAACGACGGCGGCTGAAGTTGGAACTGCTTCAAGTTCAATATTATCGACAGTATGGTCCGGAGTAAAAAGCGGAGCAAAATATGCTTACAACAAAGTTTTAGTTCCAGTTGGTGAAAAAGCTCTCGTTCCGGCTTTAACGTCAGTAGGAACGCAGTTAGTTATGAACGCTTTAAACAAACCGCCAAAGCAGGAAGAACAGGTTATAACTGACGCGGGAACGTATATCCCAAGTTCGGTGAATCCGTATTCGTCAAGCGGAGGGATACCGTTAACATCGAGCGGAAGCGGATCGGGATTAGTTCCGATAAATGCTTTTGACACTGAAAATACGGCGGAGCAAACCGAATCGGAAAGAAGCGAATCGGATAAAAAGAAAATAATAATAGCGGGCGCGATATTATCGACCGCGATATTGATTTTGATATTAAAAAAGAAGAGGTAAAGACATGGCTTCAATAGGAGACACGTTAAGCAATCTATTTAACACGGTAGTAAAGACCGCGGCAAAAAATATAAACGTCGGAGTAAATTCAAATGGAAAAGTCGTATTAACGACTGCGCAGCCGGTATCGGCGATTACAACGCAGACGGCTCAAACTACTCCGGTAACAACGGCGGCGCAGACTTCTACGGTTCAAACTGCAAATACTGCTAATAAACCATCTCAAATGAATTTATTGCTTGTAGGCGCCGCGATAGCCGCGGCTTTAGTAGTAATAGCGTTGAAAAAATGAACAATACGATTGAAGTAACCGAAGATTATACGCCGGGCGACAAATCAAAAGAACTTGCGTCCGACAATTCAAATATAAAATCGGGATTGGCCGCTTTTGCGGTTATAACCGGAATAGTAATAATATTAAGTCCGAAACTTAGAATTAAGTTTAAAAAAGTAAATTCAATATTTGATATTATAAAACTGTTTAAAATATTATGAACGAAAAAATTCAATATTTTTTTATTCAGACATTGAAAATATTTTTATCGCATTTATTCGTAAAAATATTCGCTAAAAATATTTGCGTTTTAATAAACGGAGATTTCAACTTAATAATATTATATGCGATTATAGCTTTTATTTCGACGATGTATATTTTCAGATATAAGATAAACGCTAAAAAATCTTATGCATATTTTGCCGGAATAATATCGGCTGTAATTTAAAGGAGCAAATGTAAATGGCAGTAAAAAGAAAAAAAATCAAAAAGACAAATAAGAAGCGTAAAACGAACGCGCCGAAAAAAAAAGCCGTAAAGAAAACCGTAAAAAAAAGAAGCGTTTCTAAAACTCCGAAAAAAAATCATATTCCAAAAAAAGGAATAAATCTTTTTGAAAAAAGGGTAAAAGCTAAAAAAGAAAGATTGAAAAAACAGATTGCGTCCGCGGTTAATACAGCAAAGAAATTATTCGGCGGTAATTTCAAAGTAAAACATATTGCGATAAAACAGCCGGAGCGGTTATTTCAAATCGGAACGCTTGAAGGCGTTCTTTATAAAAGCTCCAACACAGGCAAACATTATAAACATATTTTTAAATCAAAACCGTCTTTATGTTACGGACAGGATTTAAAAAGTTTATATATAGTAGGCGGAAATTATAAAATAAAAAAGACCGGAATTAACGGTTAACTTGGAGGGCAAAACAAAATGTCATTAATGTATTATGTGAATCCGGACGGTTCAAAAAAAAAATCAAAAAAAAATAAAAAATCTAAACAAAAAGGAGGTAACGCAATAATGGCTAAAAAAAATAGCAAACCGAAAAAGGAAAAAGGCAGGGCAAAAAAAGCAATGTCTTACGTAAAAAGGGAAGGGTCAAATATAATGAAAGTTATATTGATTCCGGCGGCTGCCGTATTAACCGGCATAATGGCTACTCGCCTTGTAAAAAAACACCTTACGTCAAAAATAACGGCGTTAAAACCCGCGCTGCAAACAGTAGCGGCAGCCGGCGCAGTTGCCGCATCATTTTATTTTTTACGTAAATATGTGGCATATCCCACTATGTTTATGGCGGGAGCGGCCGCATTGCCTTTGATTGATTATTTAACCGTAAATTATCCTGACTATTTTCTTGCGGCTGACGAATACCCGGCTTTGGCATTGCCGCGCGGTGAAGTATTAGTCGGCGATGATAAACCCGAATTGATTTTATCGGGTATCGACGCAAGCGCGACGCATTTGGCGCCCGCTTCTCATTTATCGTAGAAGCGGGATATAAGGAAGCGCCCGCTTCTCATTTATCGTAGTTTTAACTACGGAACGAATTTTATAAATTTTTGGAGGAACAAAAAATGGCTAACGAAACCATTACCGATCTTGATAAACTGCGCAAATTAGCGCAGCAACCTTTATGGGACCGCCAGCAGGTTCAAACTGCAACATCGGTATTGAAATTTTTTTCAAAACCGGCGGACGGTTCCACAAAGACCGATCTTGACACAAACATAAAACGCGACGGCGGAATGCTCGAAGACAAACAGGCGTATTTAGTAAAAGGGATACGCGCATTGTTAAACTCGTCTATTACGGACGCGGACGCAAAAGCCGTAATGGAAAACGGTTTATTTGTTTTCAAGAGGAGCGACAATGAAGAATTCCGCTTGCCGTTGATATTGATTCCGGCTGCTTGCGGAATTCATTCGATGAGCACTTTTGCGAGTGTTAGCGCCGTTACAAACGGATTGCCGCATATTGATAATATGTATAAACTCGCGAATATGATTGAAATACCGCCAAATCAGTCGTTCAGCGCGGAAGTTCAGTTTTTTGGTTCAAAAACGATTTCCGGAACTGCGTATTTAACGATAGTTCTCGAAGGTTTTATGAAGAAAAATGCTATGAATGTATAGCTTTTTTTATTGCTTTAACCTCGGTTATAAAATCGTCCGGCTTTAATCCGTCCGCATTTTATAACCGGGTTAATTCTCTAAAAAATTTACGCGCAAAGCGAGGAAAAAATATGGCAAACGATACAATAGGATTATCTTATAAAAGTTTTAACTATTCGACAACATTGATAACGCTTGCGGCGGCCGGTTCGGCCGGCTCGGTAGTTCAAGAAAAAATTTTACTTGACGCGTTTTATATGCACGAATGTAAAGACATTTCAGTTGACTGCTCGGATAAAAATGTTCTGGTTCAGATCGATTACAACTCCGAAGATAAACTTACGAACACGCCTACGCTTATTGGAAACATAGCGAACGTGAACGGAGCCGGCAAACAGGAAATCGAGCCGTTTATAGTGAATCCGAACGCAGGAATAATTTTAACGCTTCAGAATTTAGACGATTCTGAAAATAAAATTCAAATAACTTTCAAAGGGAAACGCTATTATAAAAAAGCGTAAAAAAACAAAATGGAAAAAGAAGGAATTACGCTCGGCGGAATTTTTAATTTTAACGATTTAATGGAAGGGAAACCCGAAACTCTTACTTCGCTGGAATTTTACAGTTTTAAAGTTCCAGTGAAAAAAGTTGTTACGCTCTCCGAATATATTTTAAATTCGGAGATTCCTTTTTTTGATAAATTGAATATTCAGGTTAAAATTAATGGAATTCCGCTTATAAAATACGGGTCAACTTATTACAATTCTCTGGCAAAATTTAAAAACGTAAGTATGCCGCTTCCTTCCGTTTTAAAAACAGGCGACACGATTTCCCTGCATTTATTGCATGATAATCTTGGTAAGATTGAAAGAAGATTCAATTCCGGAGAAGTAGAAATCAATTACGCTCCGGATCCGGGTCCAATTACATATCAAGTTTTAAATATTACGGAAACGTTAACGCCTCTTGAATTTTCTTTTTATATGTTTGGAGCTATAGAAGATGTCTATTAATAGAACATATAAATATGGTTGTAGTATTAGTTGTGGAATATTTTCCGCAGGACATACCAAACTTTATAAAAGCCCGCGGTTTATTACGGTTCCGGATATTTTTCCTGTTGAAAAGAATTCTTTATACGGATCTAAAAATTTATATTTATCAATTAAAGGATTGCCGGTTGGTATAACAGCTACTGTAAAAATTCATGAAACTGCGGTTAATGATATTGCCAACGAATATTTTACCACTTCGTATAATGACAGTATAGCAATAACAGCTTCAAACAGATTTATATCTAAATCATATTCCGTTAATTCCGAATGTTTTTATATTGAACTTAATTTCGGAACATGGAATACGTCTTTTTCCTTTGAGTTAACAGTGAGGTTTGAATAAAATGACTAAAAAAAAAGATAATATTTTCAAATATATTTTATTTGCGGGCGCGGCGTTTTTAGTTTTCAAGTTTTTTAAAGGAAACGCCGAAGCCGCAAACGCAAGCAAATCAAACATTGAATCGCTTATTGATTCGATAATAAACAAATACAACGACGGAAAATATCTGTCGAACGCAAACGTAAAAAAATACGTCGATAAAATAATCAAACAGGAAAGCGGCTATAAAAACATAGTCGGTTCAGACGGTCAGTCAATGGGAATTATGCAGGTTATAGTCCCGACTGCTCAATGGATGCTGAACGATAATTCAATCACAAAAGATACGCTGTTAAACGATATTGAATTGAATTTAACGGCGGGAATCAAATATTTCTTATATCAGCTTAACCGGTATACGGGAAGCGTGAACGACGCTATTATGGCGTATAATCTCGGAACCAGTCCGTATCAAAACCCGTCTGTTTTTTCGGACGCGAGCGCGGCAAAAGCGAGAGCTGATAAATACTTACAGGGAGTTTTAAGCAGATAATGAACACTACAAGATTTAGAAATGACGACGGAATTTTAAAAGAAGTTTCGGAAGCGGAGAGATGGCCGGTAACGGCTTTAATATGCAACGAACTGAAACAGGTTATAACTCCCGCGAAAGAATCGACGCTTACTTCTTTCAGCGCGAATTTACTTGCGGCTATGGCGGAACTTAAAACCGCTATGCAGAACGTTAAACTTGAAACTGAAAGCGTTAATGTTAACACGGATACGCTGGAAGCAAAAGCTGACAGCATAATAAGCGGAATAAATAATATGACTGCGGGAGTTACAAAAGAAACCACGGCGGCGAGTTTATTAACTCAAATTTGCAGTTTAAAAATTATAGTCGGCAGTTTGGTAACTCAATCCGGAAATAT
>DAINAU010000187.1:0-7618 GCA_036733285.1 bacterium | reverse complement strand
AGTATAAGAATTAAAATTATTTATTGAAAAATTTTGTATAACAGGCGGCGTATTCTTTGAAAAATATTGAACAAGATTCCATTCTACATTTTTATTTTCATTTGTGATCTGATTATTTCCACTATGATTAATCGGTTCGCCCGTATCGTATTTATTATTGTTGTTTAAATCTACAAAAGTTTCCATTTCGTAATAATTGTTGTAAAGATTTTGAAAAGAATAATTAAATATATTTGTAGAAGATTCTCCAACGAATGATAACGTAAAACTCGTTGAATCGCAAATTACAGACTGGCCATCTTTGTTTGCCTTTAATAATACAAAAACTTTTAACCCGTTTAAACTTTCAACATTTACCGGGAGAGTATTGAAAATAAAATTTCCGTAGAAAACGCCGTCTCCAGGAAGCGGATAAAAATATACGCGGGCTGAAGACTTATTATCGTCGTCGTCTTGAACGGATATATTTATAATATGACCGGTTCTTTGCGTATAATTTAACTGAATATTTTTAGAAATCAATGGATTAGCGTCTTCTTTTTCAAAATCCGTCCAGTAATTAAACTGCGCTCCGTCAGCCCAAATGGATAAATTCACTCTTTGTATTAACAAATTTTGGTCGCCGCAAGTCCATTCAAAATGACCTGTCGTATCCCCGACAGAATTCGCTATAGGCGTTGTTATGGTTAAAGGATTGGATAATCCTTTTTTAAATTTAGCTGTAGCCGTATATATTGTAACATCTCCATCAAGTTTTAATTGAAAAACATATTTTGTTCCTGAAACCGGATAATCTGAAATTAAAATCTGCGTATCGCAGGAAGGCCAGTCCCCGTCCTGACGCATTTGTAAATGACCTATTCCTTCAACTGCCGCCGCTTCTATTGCCGATGAATCATATTCAGTTCCGTTTATTTCTATTTTTTTTTCATCGTTAAAATCAAGTTTGAAATTTAAATATAATTTTCCGTCGTATGTTTTTTCAGTAAATACCATTCCCTCAAAATTTGATTGGTCGCCGTATAATTTCCATATATTATCAGCGTCCTTTTTCATTATAAATTCTTCGCTTTCAATTTTTGTATCAGTTCCATCAAAAAAATATATAGAACAATTCGCTTCTGCAATATTAGTATCGATCAATGCCGCAGAATTAACTTTTATTGTCAAAGAGCCGCCCTGTTCCACCATCGAAAAAATTTCATCCTGTATGTCAAGTATGAACACATTGCTGTCTTCTCCTTCGTCTAAATAATTAGACATAAATATCGTATATAAAGATTGGCTGTCTCTTTGGCTGCAATAATATGAGAAAGTATCAAAAGACGTTTGCAGCTCGGCGACTAATGTAGCTTCTGAAGCAAATACTCCCGAAGCGATTGAGAGTATAATAGATACACAAATAATACTAATCGTTAAAAACTTTTTCATAATAACACCTCGAAATGAAAAAACTGATAAAACTTAAAAATATTGATTTTAATATTATGAAGGCGGTTAAGTTTGTATGAGAAAAATAATAATTCAAAAAACATTTAACAAATAAAAATATCAAAATTTTCAATAATCCTATTTTTTTTAATAAAAAAAATTAGTGATGCGTTAGTCTTTAACTCGAATAATGCAATAAAAAAAGTGAAGTTTTTCAATACTTATATGTTTATTAGGAAAAACTTCTAAAAACCCACAAACTGCAACGTAAAATTTACGCATTTGAAAAAGCGCTTAATAATATTATTTTCTCTTACTTTCAGCGCTTTTTCAAAATCAAATTGCAGTTTTTGGGTTAAAACATTACTTAAAAATAATTTTCAAAAATTAATATCAAATTCAAATGCGTTTGAATTATACTATTTAATTATTTAGCTGTGTTTTAAAATATGCAATCCATTTTCCAGTAATATTTTTTTTATATTATAACTTAAATCTCAATAGATTAAAAATAAATTTTTCATTAAACGTCAAATATTTTCGCGGATAAATGTATAATTTATTATACATTTAGAGATAATTTCAGGATTAAAATTAAACAATTATTTAATAACAAGTATCTTGCCGATTTTCTTTTCATCTCCTTTTTCAAGCATATAGATATAAACGCCGCTTGCGACTGATTGTCCGTGGTCATTTTTACCGTCCCAAACAAACCGGTATTGATTCTGACCGGTCGTGTTCTCCGCTACGAGCTGACCTGTTACTGTAAATAATCTCAATTTTGTCCCCGGTTGAATATTATCAAAAATCACATTCGTATGACCGAGACCGGAATTGGGTTTAAACGGGTTCGGATAAACTTTCACATTCTTAAGTCCAAGCGTAATACTTATATTAGCTCCAAAAACCGAGTAAATAGAAAAATGATTTACTCTGACAGAAACAAGTTTATTTACCGGATCAATAACGCCGCCCGTCACAATTTCCCATTGATTAGAATTTTCATTCAACCAATAGAAATTCAGACTTGTCACCGGCATTCCTTTAAACATAGGAGAAACCGTTCCGTCAACTATATAATCGTTATCTTCATCAGGATAGCTTATATACAATTGAATATAATTGCTGTCGAAATTAGTAAGCTTTGACCCGTCGCTTTTTTCAAAAACAAATCCTTTAGTCGTTTCAACCGTATTCGTTATAGTTGAAAGCGGAACGAAATGCGTAAGTTTCCTGACAAATTCATTCGCTTGCGCAATCTGCGCCTGCAAAGTCGCGCTGAATCCCGCAGGTTTTTCGAGTTTTACTTTCAAATTCGGGTCAGAGTTCATAAAGAAATAGTAATACATTTCGTATGGAATAACTATCATAGCGTAAGTTTTCTTATACTTCTCGCTTGTATAAGTTATTGGCGGATATGGAGGCAACGGCAATTTTTTCATAAATAACTGCGTTTCAAAAATTTTATTTTGAAACATAATTTCTGCTTTTGTCATTGTGTCAAAAGATGAATTCAATTTAAATTCCGCCATTCCGTTTGCGATAGTTACGTCAGTGTCTAAAATATTAAGTTTCGAGGCGTTAATGGCAACTGTGTTTCCGTCAAAACAACTTATAACTCCGCCCTCGTAACTGACAAGACTAACAAAAATCGAAGTGGTTCCGGAATTAGTTTTAGTCCATACTTTAATCTGCGGTATATTTTCCGTAGAATAAATTTTAGCGATTATAACGCGGCTCTGAGTCATATCGCTTTTATTAGTCGCGCTATCTTCCGTTTGAATATAATAAACATAATTTTTCTCGTATTGAGCTGTTGCGTCCGTATAAAAAGCGTTTACAGTTGAACCCATATAAACAGGTAATATTTCATTTTCCGCTAATCTGTAAATGTGGTATTGTTTTAAATCGTCTCCAAACTGTTCTAATGACATATCCGGTTTTAACCATCTAAAAGCTATTACAGGATTTTCAGATATAGAATCAATTACTTTTGATATAGACGACGAGTCAACCGCAGGCGGATTATCTAAATCGCAAAATACTGTAATCGAATCAAAACTTACATTCGTAAATTCATCCGTAATTTTTGCCGTTAAAATATTTTTTGATTTGGAGAATAATGTATAGTTCAAATTAATCATCGTCTGCCACTGATTATCTGATACTAAAGCCGTTCCCGAAGGAATAGGATTATTATTTATATAAATATTCACTGTGTTTCCATTATTAGCCGATGAAACGCCGTTCAGCAATAAAGCGGTAGAATTCGTATCGTATTGAGAAACAGTATTTGCAATCGGATACGTAAATTTTACGTTGACGGAATCATTATATTTAACAAGTATAGTGTCATAATCAGTTAATCCGTCAAATTTCGAACTAAGTTGAACTGTAATAAAATTATTGCCGTTCGATAAATTTATACCGTTAAATTCATAACTTCCATTTTTCTCCTGAATAATTGAAGAACTAATCTGAGTATTATTTAAATACAAAATTAAAGTATCGCCTTCAAATGAATTATATGTTATACCGTTAATTTTTATTGATTGAACGTTTGTGCATATATTATCCGAAGGATATGAAATCTCAACATCTACAAGTTTAATATAATTAATTGTAATTGTATCAAAGAAATTTCTATTAAAATTATCCGTAAGTTTTACGGATATGTTATCGCCTAATCCCGTAAGTTTAACCGTTCCGTTCCAATTTCCGTTCAAAGAATTTAATATATACTCGGATTGTTTAATTGCATTAACAAATAATTCTATCTTGCTTCCCGAATTTACGTCGTTTGAAGTTCCGGACGCTACAATATATTCAGAGTTAGTATCAACATTACTCAAAGGAGAAGTTATTCTAATTTCAGGCGCGGGCAAATAAATTAAAGTAATCTGCGCCGTATCCGTTCTGCCGAATCTGTCTTTTACAACGGTTTGAATTAAATTGATTTGTTCCGATACAGCTGCATCCGCAGAATAAGAGCCGTCTATTGAATTTATTACAATTTGATTCTGTAGAATTCCATTTAAATAAATATTAACGGAATCGCCTACGCCGGTTGAAACAGTTTGACCGGAAATATTTATTATGTTATTATACGTGTCGTAAGTTAAATCCGAATTTACAGGCGTTTGTATCAAAATATCTAATTCAGGATAATAATAAACCATTATAGTATCAAACGCGGTCCTGTTAAAATTATCCGTCAATTGCAATACTATTGTATTAAAACCGGATTGCAGCGATATATTGTTTATCGACCAATCGTCAAAATACCTGTTGTTAATAATATCTTTAGAATCCGAATATGTAATTCCGTTTAACGTAATAATAACCGTATCGTTTTCTCTGACAAAATCAGCCGTTCCTCTAATACTTATTATTGAAACATTTGTTTCATAATAATCCAACCGTTCAGGATAGAGAATATAAACTTTAGGCTCGGACAAATAATTTACCGGTATTGTATCTTCTTCTACTCTTCCAAATTGATCAGTAAGTTTTACATTTACTTTATCATTAAGCCCTGAAATATTAGCGTTTAATGACCAGTTAGAATTATAAGAATTTAAAACTAATGAATCTTGTTTTATTCCATTCACAAATAATTCTACGGTATCTGTTCCGTTAATATTAATTGCCGTTCCGGATATAATAACGTTAGATGTTATTGTATCAAAATTATGCTCCGGCGCTATAATTTTCATATCAATTTCAGGCAAATAATATATTACTAAAGTATCAAACGAACAATCCGCCACTTTTGGTTTTAATTGGAACAACAATATATTTTTTCCTGATAATAATTTATCGTTCATAATACCGGACCATTCAGTATCGGTTGATAAAACAAATTTGGTTAAATAAATCGAATCCGAATATAAAGCGTCCGATTCATTATTAATTCTATAAACAAATACAGTGTCATTTATAACTGAATTAAATGAAGTTCCGGCAAAATTTATTGAATTTGAAAAAGTATCTAATACGTTATTGTATCCCGGAACCGGTTCGTTTATTGAAATTAAGGAATACCCGAAATATTTGATAACTATTGTATCGTATCTTGAAACCCCGAATTTATCAATTAATTTTGCGATTATGCTATCGCCCTGTCCGGCTAAACTTACGGTTCCAGACCAATTGCCGTTTAATAAATCAATATTTGTTCTCGAGCAAAAAGCTAATGTGTCGCCGTTGTAATACCGGATAAATAATTCTACCGAATCTCCAACGTTAGTATTATAACTTGTTCCTGAAACGTTAATAATATTTACCGCCGTTTCAGAATTATTTTCCGGCGATTGAATTAAAATTGCCGGATTATCAAAATAATGAATTATTATCGACGAAGTATCGTATCTGTTTAAACCGAATTTATCATTTATTACGGCGTAAACCGTTTCAGTCTGAGACGTCAAAGCTACGGTTCCGGAAAACGCTTGGGTCATACCGGATAATACTGTTTCATAATTCAAAATATTTCCAGCGTATATTTTAACAATATCTCCGGCGCCGGCGTTAGACAAAGTTCCTGATATGTCAATTATTTTGATGTTAGTGTCATAGCCGTTAAACTGATTATATTCAATCGGATTAGTTATAGCGATTCCAGCAGCTCCATAATAGTTAACAATAATCGTATCGTAAATTATCCTGCCGAATTTATCGGTCAATTTAACGGTTATCGAATCTCCGAATCCGGATAATGTTACGGATTGAGACCAAACGCCGTTTAATTCAGTTAAATTTGCCGACGATTGTTTAACGTTATTAACAAACAATTCAATTGTATCGCCCTGTCTTGTAAACTGCGTTGTTCCGCTTATTGTTATATCTTGGGTTGAAGTATCGTAATTTGTCAAATGATTCGTTATCGAAATCTTCGGATATTTAAAGAAATTAACTTGAATAGTATCATAAACCGTTTGTCCGAATCTATCGATAAATTTCACTATTACGCTGTCCGCATAATTTGATACATTCGCAACTCCCGACCATACTCCGAATATGCCATTAACCGTAACATTAGAAATACTTTGAGGAACAAGCAGATTATTAACATATAACATTACAGTGTCGCCTGTTTGCGCGTATTTTGTCGTTCCTGAAACAATTAAATTTGTCTGATTTGTTTCAAGTATATTTATTTTTGAAGGCGATGTAATCGCTAACTGAGGATCGCCGAAATAATTCGCAATTCTACGGCTGTATTTAAAACTTCCATCGTAAAATCCCTGTCCCGAATTAATATACGCTATAACATTATTGACCGTAGTATCAAAATTATACGAAAACATACCAAATTTTATTGTTGACGTATGAGTTAAATTTATATAAGTATCGAATGAACCGCTGTCTGAAGTTAAAACATACGCAACCGTATCTTTTCCGTTAACTGTTAAATTTACTATATCGCCGGTTCTTGTATTATAAGTAGTTCCGCGAACTTGTATTGATTGTAAATAAGTATCCGTATTATTCAACGGATAAGTAATGTTCACAGAAACATTTCCGGAATCAAAATATTGTAAGGTAATCGTATCGTAAGCTACTCTTCCGAATCCATCCGTTAGTCTTACAGTTAATCTATTGACTCCGTCAAGAAGCGGAACTAAATCGCATTCCCAATTGCCGTTCCTGTTTGATAAAATAAATGTATCGGGAACAATATTATAATATCCGTTCACAAACGCTTCTATCGTATCTCCTTGTCTTGAATTGATTGAAGTCCCTGAAATTGTTATAATTCTTATATACGTATCGTAATCTGAAGACGATGAAGTAATAGGATATTTAATTTTTACGGATAACTCCGGATAATAATTTACATTTATCGTATCGTATGCGGTTCTTCCGAATTTGTCCGTTAATTTCGCTATTATCGTGTCGCCGTAATTTATCAGTAATGACGTTCCGCTCCAGTTTCCGTTCAATTCGGTCAATACCGTTATTGTGTTCGCTGTCGTATTATTATATATTGTTACCGTATCGCCTATTCCGCTCCAGTTTGAAGTTCCGCTTATAATTATTGGAGAAATACACGTATCATATCCGTTTACAGGAGAAGTTATTTTTATTTCAGACGTTCCGTAATAATTTTGCGTTATCGTATCGTATGCGGTTCTTCCGAATCTGTCCGTTAATTTTACCGTTACCGTATCGTTATATCCGC
>DAINAU010000186.1:1534-7636 GCA_036733285.1 bacterium | reverse complement strand
AGCTATTGATTTTTTCAGTTTCTTCAATAATTTTAAGATTATATTTTACAGCAAATTCTTTCAATATATTTTTAATAATTTTAATTTTATCGCATACCTCAAGTTGACGCGGATATGAATCTCTTTGTAAAAATTTAGCCGGATTCCCGCTTAATAAACCAGGACCTTTAAATTTTCCTGATACGAGAGAATTAGCTCCGATAGTTATGCCGGAACCAATTACAGAACCGGGAAGCATAACTGTATTAGCGCCAATCTGAACATAATCTTCAATTATTACAGGTTTATGTAAAGCAGCATATCCATCTAAAACAGACTGCCAGAACTGATGGGTATAAATTTTTGTTCCTGCTCCGATTGAAACTCTGTTGCCGATTATAACAGGTTTTGACGGATTCAACATTGCCTGTTCGCCAATATGGCTAAATTCTCCAATTTTAATTTCAGAATTATTACTCCATTCTCCGCCCCATCCCGCTCTTGATTCTGCAGAAATAAACGTATATTTCCCTATAAATATTTTATTACACAACCACAAACAATCATTTTCAAAAATTACATTTTTTGAAATATGGAGTTCATTTGTTTTAATAATAGTTTTCCGGGAAATTTTAACATTATCTTCAATAATAATTTTTTTACCGATAACTCCTGCGCCATAAGCCAAACTTACATTGGCTCCTATAATCGCTCCCGCATCTCTGTATTTTTGAATTTTCTCATTTTCCGGCAATTTAAAAAAAGATCTGTCTTTATCAAAATTTTCTAATAAATAATTATAAAATTTCTGATTTAAATAACCTGAATTATTAGTTACGTTTTCTCTAATATAATCATTTACTACTTTTTCATTTATAATAATATTCGGTTTTAACTTATTTTTCAAATCATCTAAATTTATATTATTTTCTTTTATCAATTTTTTAGCTTTTGGAGAAATATTTAGTTTTTTTTCTTCAGTTTCAATTTTAATTTCAGGATTAATTTTTATTTCTGTATCTCCGCTAATTTCAACCGAACAAATATCTAACGGCAGTTTATGCATATTATCCAATTCAATATAAATTTCCTTGACAATACCATCATATTCCGATTCATATGCGAATACAGTTTTATAAGTTTCAAATTCAGCAATAACATCCCCTTTTTTAATTTTATCGCCTGTTTTAACTCTAATCTCCGCTGCAAATATTTCTTCTACGCCTTCGCCAATATTATCAAGTTTTAATATCTTAATCATATACTTAAATATCCTTTATATATTCGCAAATTTCTAAATAAATTTTTTCTTCATCCGGCAATACTTTATTTTCAATATAAGGACTGAATGGAATAGGCATATCTTTTGCAGCTATGCGAAAAGGCGGAGCATCCAGATCATAAAAAATATTCTCAGTAATATACGCGATTACCTCCGAACCTATCCCTGATGTTTTACAGGATTCCTCTACGGTGATTATTCTCCCTGTTTTTTTTACAGATTCAATTATTGTATTATAATCTAAAGGTTTTAAAAATCTTAAATCAATTAATTCAATGCCTATATTTTTTTCATCCTTAATTTTTTTTATAATACTTTGACACAAATTCAGCATACGACCATAACTTAATATCGTCAAATCATTTCCTTTTTCTACAATCTTTGCTTTGCCAAATTCTATTTTATCTTTAAAATCAATATTTCCTCTTAATTCATACAACTTACGATACTCAATAAAAAGTATCGGTCCATCGTAATTTATTGATTCTTTAATAAGATGATACGCATCATTAACATTTGAAGGAACAACTATTGTTATATTAGGAATATTCATAAATAACGGTTCAAGCGATTGAGAATGATCAGGTCCATAAAATCTTCCGCCGCCGGCAGTTGTCCTTATTGTAATAGGTAATTTAAAAAATCCGTTTGAAATATACGGGAGTTTTGAAATTTTATTCAATATCTGATCCATAGCAAGCGCAATAAAATCCATATACATTATTTCCACTACAGGTCTTAAACCGTTCATCGCCGCTCCGATTGCCATTCCAACAAAACTATTTTCTGAAATTGGCATATCTAAAATTCTTTTGTTTCCAAATTTTTCAAAGAGCCCTTTAGTTACTCCAAACGCGCCGCCTTTAGTAGAAATATCTTCTCCCATAAAAAAAACATTTTCATCATTTTCAAGGCAATGTTCAATCCCCAAATTCAAAGCATTGCTGAAAAAAATTTTTTCAATATTTTTCATAAAACAGGAACTCCTGATTCTTCAGCAAATTTGACTGCGTCTGAAATTTCTTCATTAATTTTTTTTTCAATCTCATCAATTTCAATTTCATTTACTAAATTCTCAATCACTTTTATTCTTGTTAATTTCAATGGATCATTTTTTCTTCGAAATTCTTCCTCGTTTTTATTTCTGTAAGAACAATCATCGCTTTTACTATGTCCGCATAGTCTGTATGTATTTATTTCAATAATGCAAGGTCTTGATTCGTTTATAACTGTTTCTCGAATTTTTATTATATTTTCTCTCAGTTTCAAGACGTCTGTATCGTCAAAATTAAAAGATTTAATATTATAACTTTTTGCCCGATCGCTTATTTTTTCTACTGAAGTAGTTTTATTAATTGCCGTATACATCGCATAACCATTATTCTCAACAACTAATATAAAAGGTAATCTTAAAGAAGCCGCTAAATTTAATGATTCGTGAAATGTTCCTTGATTAGACGCTCCATCTCCAATAAAAGCAACGGATACATTTTTTAATTTTTTATATTTTATAGAAAAAGCAGCGCCAACAGCTATAGGAATACCTCCGCCGGTAATTCCATTAGCGCCAAGAAAGCCTATATCCATATCAAAAATATGTTGAGAGCCGCCGCGGCCGCGGCATAAACCCGTATCTTTTCCAAAAAATTCCGCCATTAACTTTTTAATATTTCCATTTTTAGCTATGTAATGCCCATGTCCTCTATGCGTGCTTGTTACAAGGTCATTCGTCTTTAACGCGGAACAAACGCCGACAGCGCAGCTTTCCTGTCCAATACTCAAATGAGTAGTGCCTTTTAATTTTCCCGCGGAATACAATAAACTTAATGTTTCTTCAAATCTTCTTATTTTATACATTAATAAATACAATTCTTTTAAACTCATTTTAAATCAAACTCGTCTATAATAATTTTCTCTATTCTTTTTAATCCTTTACCGTCTATAAATTTTTTTGAATTGTCTGATAATGTTTTCCTGAAATCTTTTTCGTTCAATATTTTTTTCAGACCACTTTCAAATGTTTTTAAATCCATAAATGATCCTATTCCTAAATTTAAGGCGCAATAATTATTATTAAAAATTTCCGCAACAGCCTGATGCCGTTCATGGTGCCCAATAATTATGCTTGGTATTCCAAAATATGATAATTCATATAAAGCGTTTCCCGCTGCAGTTATAGCCGCATCGCAAGATGAAATAATCTCAAACATTTTCTCAATAGGAATATTAAAATAAAATTTGAAATTTTCATTCAGATTTGATTTTAAAATTTCTAATGTTTTAAGATGAGCCGATTGAATGGCTCCGCCTACGACAATCTCATATTGATAATCTCGGGCTAAATCTATTTGCGTTAAAAATCTAATAATTTTTTCAGTTAGCGCATAAGGATCGCTGCCGCCCTGATTTATAAAAATTTTTTTTACTGAATCAATATTCTTTATTTTTTTATAATTCTCAATTACAGGCGATAAAATAAAAAATTCAGGGCCTATATAATATTGAGTCTTGGTATTTAAATTTTCATAAAATTCCTTCTTTTGAAAAACTGAAAAATTAATGACAATATTAGCATTAATAATATCAATTTTCTGACTGTCAAGTATTATAATATTTTTTGGAAATATTTTATCAACATTTGCATAATAATCTTGATTCCTATCAAATAAATCAATAATGATTGATTCAGTATCATATCTGCGTTTAATATCAGCTAATAAAAGGATTTCTTTGCCAATATCATTAAATTCATTTTCTTCAAGATATTCAATATGATTAAATCCGGCTTCATTAAGAATATTTAAGTACTCATTATGGTAATTAATTACAAGTATTGAAATAAAATCATATTTTTTTTTTAATACTTTATGAATCGTTAGTATTTCCATTAAATGGCCGGTTCCTGTAATAGTTCCGACATTGCATCTAAAAATGATTTTATTCATTGCGTTTCACTATTTTAAAATTCAAATATTATTTTTTAGATTTTTTAAGAGTATGTTTAAATTTTAAAACAGCAAAGTTTAATTCTATAGTTGTTTCGCTTTCGCGGTTTGTTAAATCATCGCCAAGTATTTCTGCTATAATTTCTCCACTTTTCTGTAATAAAGGTTTCTTTTTACATTCTTCTTTAATATTAGACAAATCTTTTATTGTTCTGGATAACTCTCTAATTTTTGAAAATGTTTCAATTATAGCAAAAGTGGTTTCTAAAGCTTTTTTACTTTTTAATATTGTCGCTAACATATAAAGACCTTTTTCAGTAAATGCTTTTGGCAGGGTTCTTGTTTTTGTTAATTTTGCGGTCGAAAATTTCGACCGCAAAACCGTTAATTCTTTTTCACTAATTTCAAACATATAAGTATCTAAAAATTTTTCCTGATTATTTTTTACTGCTTCATTTATCCTTTTAGTTTCTACGCCATATAATTCAGCTACATCAAAATCAAGAATAACTTGAGTATTTCGAATCGAAATAATTTTATTTTCAACTGTTTCAAATTTAATCATATTCATTTTAACTTTCCTCATATAAAATTTTATGAATATCAAAACTAATCATTTTTTATATCTATACTTTTTTGATCTTTATATTTTATTATATTAATATTTTTCCCATTCACTGTGATTGATTTTTCTTCATAAAATCCGCCGTCACAACACATATTACAAGGTTTTGTTTTTAATCTTTCATAATTTTTCATCAAACGCCGCAGTTCATTAAATTTGTTTCCATTCCATATTTCTTTTAAAGTATTTTTATTAAAATCGCCCAAAATGTTTCCTTCAAGATAATCGGAATGACACTGCGCAATTCTACCGTCCCACATTACGCAAATCCTCTGCCATGGCGATTGACAAATATAATTCGGGTCGTGAATAAATTTTTTTTCAGAAGATGAACGGTCCTCATCTGCTATAAAATTAATTTTATCGGCAATGCCATTCCATAGTTCCCAATATTTGCCAGGATTTTTTTCTATTGCGGAAAAAATTGTCTGCGCTCTTATTATTGGTTTTTTTAATTTTAATCTTTCGCGTTCAGAACGGATAAATTTTACATTTTCTATAACTTTTTCAAATATTGCAGGTTTTCTTATACTTTCATAAACTTCTTTTTCATAACCGTCAAATGAAATACTCAACCAATCCAGACCAGCCCCAATTAATTCAGAAATAATTTCAGGATTCAAACGCTCTCCATTTGTTAAAAACGCGACATCTTTTATTTTTTTATCTTTAGCGTATTTTACCATTTTTACAATTTCAGGATTGAGCAAAGGTTCGCCGCGCCAGCTTAATTTTACGGAATAAACATTTTCTTTTGCGCATTCGTCAATAATTCTTTTAAACAAGTCAAACGCCATATTGCCTTTTTTTTGTTTCATCAAATGTGTCATACACATCGGACATTTCATTTGGCAGAGCGAACTTGTTTCGATATCAATATGGGTTGGAAAATCAAAAACATAAAAAAACTTAGGTCCAAAATACCATTTAAATCTGTCAATTGAATGATGGATAATATTTCCCTGTTTGATAAAATTTTCAAATTGTTCAAACTTAGTATTTAATGTAAAATAATCGTGATTGATTTTAACTTTTTTCATAATTTTTTTATTGTTAACGGGTTCGCGGGTTAACGCGTTTGCGCGTTTGCGTGTTCGCGTGTTTGTGTGTTTGCGAGTTTGCGAGTTTGCGTGTTTGCGTGTTCGCGTGTTCGCGTGTTCGCGTGTTTGCGCGTTTGCGCGTTTGCGTGTTTGCGGGTTTGCGTGTTTGCGGGTTCGCGTGTTCGCGTGTTCGCGCGTTTGCGGGTTCGCGGGTTAACGCGTTTGCGTGTT
>DAINAU010000186.1:0-1434 GCA_036733285.1 bacterium | reverse complement strand
AACTCGCTAACTTTCTAACCCGCTAACTCGCCAACTCGCTAACTTTCTAACCCGCCAACTTTCTAACCCGCTAACTTTCTAACACGCTAACACGCCAACCCGCTAACAAACCTTCTTAACTACTTTCCGTATTAAGACAAACGGTTCAGCATATTCCACTCCAACTGATATTCCCCATATATTCGCCCAAATTTTTACAGCCTCAAGCGAACGCGTATGCGGATATGGTTTCAACTCAGATTTATAACATTTCATAGCTTCAATTTTGTTATCTATTACTTTGCTAATATCTACAAAATAATTTGGATTAAAAATCTGCTGTTGCCTGCCGTTTCCCCATTCAGTTGACGAAGGAATAAAAAATGAATATATATCCGGCGAGGATTTCCCTGGTTCAGCCCTATATGCCGTTAATACCGCTTCAAATGTCATTCTATGGTCAATATTCAAATCATCAGAAAAATGAGTATAAATTATATCAGGCATAAATTCATTTTTATATTTCTCAATTGATTTAACAATATCGAGTAATTCAAGTTTATCAAAACGGTTATCTATTAAATTTTCACGATAAATTTTTTTTATTCCAATAATTTCAGTAGCGCTTTCAATCTGAGTATTCATTGCATTTCTTTTTTCAAAAGCAAGCGCCTCATTTTCTTCCCTTGATGTGCAGACATCGCTCAAAATCAAAACCCGCGTATCATCGCCGTTTATACAATGCAATGCCAATGTTCCCCCGCACCCAAGTATTTCATCGTCCGGATGCGCGGCAATTACTAATATATTCATTTTTCACTTCCTGTTTTTTAAAATAGATTATTGCATTATATAAAACATTCTTGCAATTTAGCAAAAATATTTTTATAATGTTAACAGCTTTACTAGTTTATCCGGCTTATGACATATTGAGCTGATTACGCAGATAATCTAACCTCTCAAAAAAAAATTATGCGTAAGATTTACATCTTTGTTAAATAAACATATCTTGTTTTAATTTAATTAATTCTTTTTCAAAAAAAATTGCAATATCTTTTTTGGTAACAACTTCTTTAGGAGCAAGCATATTGGCGATAGAATTTTGGGCGATATCGTCTACATAAATAATAGATTCTGTATAAACTATTTGAGATAAATTCGGCATTTTATCTTTTGTTAATTCAAATATTTTTTTTAAAGGCATAATATGTTTTGCAATATAATATAAATCATAATAATCTCTGATGGTATTCCTGTTTGAAATTGTTCCCATTTTTAGCGCGGAAATTATTTCAACATTGGCAATATTTAATTTTTTATATTTAAAAGAATGTTCTTTCACTTTAAAAGGAACCAATACCGCTCCTGTTGAAAAAAAAGTAACTTTAACATTTTTTATAAAAAAATCAATTTGATAGTCATTGTCTTCTTTTAATATTTTATAATCATTTTTAA
>DAINAU010000185.1:0-7757 GCA_036733285.1 bacterium | reverse complement strand
TATTTCAGAGTATTCGGAGAAGGTAGTGGAAATATTGTTGGTTCTCCGACTCCGGTTCAAAGCGTAGTTGTATCAGGCGACACAGGCGCAGGGAACGCAAACTATACCATAACTGCATTTACAGGGACAAATTACGGCGAAGTATTAGTAAATTGGAATTTTGACACTACTAACGTTTTTTCTATGAACATTTATTATGACACTGCCGAGATAGATTTGAATATGTCCTGCAACGATTATGTTTCGGATATGAATCTTACGGAAAAAATCCTTACCGGTTTAATTGAACACGAGTATTATAACGTAAGAATGGTAGTCCGCGATATGGATTATAAAATTATTGGATATTCAAATATAGTCAATGTTCAAGCATTCGGAGCTCCGGCTCCGGCTCCGTTTGAAATAACGAGTATTTCAAATCCCGAATTAGGAAAAGTGTCTATAAGCTGGAATCCGCATACAAATACAAACATTAATTATTACAAAATCCAGCGTTCGTTGACAAGCGATTTTTCAGACACTTTAGTAGAAAATTGCTATCTTTATGACACTCATTATTTAATTACCGGAATATTCGCAAGCGCGACTTATTATTTTAGGATTCAAGGAACTGATGGCGGCGGTTCCGAATTTGAAGCTCCTACTCCGTATCAAATGATTTATGTGAACGGAACCCAAAATAATACTGAACCTTTTGTAATTACAGAAGCATTTTCAGGAGAAAATCCGGGCGAATTAGTCGTTAAATGGACTGCGGATAAACAGTATGAAAGCCTGCTTCACAGATATAGAGTTTATTATGATACGCAAACAATTAACGCTAACGAATCTCTCTATCAGGAAGCGTATCCTAACGACAGAACTAAAATAATGAATTTAACGCCAGGAGTAAATTATAATATTTTAGTTGCTTCCGCGGATTATACGCAAATTTTCCGTCAGACCGCATCCGTTTCAGCTCAAACCAAATCCGGATTTTTAAACGACTGGGAACAACCTGTCTGGGCTTCGGCAAACGAACTTACTCTCGCTCAAGTTGTAGATAAATCGACTATTAAAATTTCATTTGGAGACGCCATCGATAGTAATCTGCCGATATTATTCAAAATCTTTATTGAAGAAAATTCCGGATATGCGTCTTATGATAACCTTCCTGTTATGATTTACAAATCTAACGGCGCAGGCGCCTCAAACGTAAAAGTTTCAGGTCTTGATATTGATAAGGATAAAACTTATTTTGTGAAAGTAGTTTTGGAAGACGCTGTCGGTAATGGTAAAATGCATAGCGGAGCAAATTATTCTGAATTATCCCTTGATATGTCGGCGTTGAATCAAACCGCGCCTTCATTCGGAGCGAATAAATTCACTAAAATCAACGAAGAAACAGGTTATGTAGATTTGAACTGGGCTACGGCTTCTTCTTCTAATTTCGGCGAAACGCAAATAGTTTATAATATCTATTCTTCCCCTTTTGACACGATACCAATATTCGCTACAATGTCTGATTCCACTCCCACATTCTTATTTAAATTTGGAGATACTGTAGTTCGCAATTTTTACATTAAATCGGAAGATTTATATGGAAACGAATCTACTGATTCTTTGTCCGTAGCTATATTCTCAAAGGATTCGATTGCTCCTTCGCAGCCGCAAAACTTGAGATATAAAATCGCAGGAATTGATCAAATCAATTTATCGTGGAACGAATCGACAGACAATAGTAAAGAGCCGATAAATTATATTATTTACAAAGTTATCGACAGCAGCGTTTATAATCAGGTTGGAAAAACATATTCCAATAGATTTACTTATAAATTTGAGATGTGGGATTATTATTGTCAATTCGCGGTTTCAGCGGTTGATTGGGTAGGAAACGAATCTCTGAAAAGTTCTTTATTAGACGTATATCTTCCGGAAGAAACCGATATAGTAGTGGATTCGGCTCCGCCGACATTCAGCGGGATTTCCGAGATAATCAGCGGAAATGCGAATTATGAATTATTATTGCAGATGTTAAAACCTTCTGATACCGGAACGGTTTATATCGACGTCTACAGATCAAATTCAAACTCTAATATAACTCAAAACGATTCGGTTTTTGTTCAAACATTCGTATATAATTCCGCTTCCGATACTAATATTGCCGAAAACAAATTGTTGTATTCCCTTACAGGTTTAAGCGGAACTAACGGAGACTCTTATCAATTAATAGCCGTAGCCCGCGACGAATTCGGAAACGCGAACGACAATTTTCAAACGGCTCAAGGAGCGGTAAGCGGTTCAAATTCAACCGTTCATCATTTCAATATAATACCTAACGGATTTGATATAAATTCATTGCCTGTAGGCAAAGACGTTACATTTACGCTGCTCGCTAAAAACGCATCCGACGCATTAATCGAATCGCTTCAAGCGGAAGCGTATGTCTCGATTCAAGAAAACGACGGTATTATATTCGGAAGCTGGAATTCCGATAAATTCGCGGATAACGACGGATTTAACGTTAATATCAAAAACGGAGTCGGTTATTTTTCAATGAATAATTCTGAAAAAGAACAACTCGGCGTAAAAGTAAAATTCGGTTTAAATCTCTTTTCCAATTTTACTTTCAATTTTACTGCCGCTCGCAAAGGTGTTTCTACTACGGCTCAATTCGCTTTATACGCGAACAATACGGAATTCAACGCCAATGAATTTGCCGAAGTAACAGTGTTTGCCTTAAATGCCGACGGTATGATAAACACGGCTTATTCTGGCTTTTATAACGTAACTTTTAAAGTCATAGAGAATAATAACGATTATTCCGTGAAAATTAATGATATGACGGTTGAAGGAAACAATAAAACCTTTAATTTATCATTTGCTAACGGCGAAGCGAAAATAGTTGTTAAAAACAAATTGCTTGAAGGTTTTTCAAGCGAGGACTTCTCTATTTCAGCGTCGGGCGACGGAATCGCTCAATCAAATATTCTTACATTAAAATCGTATTTAACTCAAATTACAGACGTATTAGTAAATGGAGCCGAACATATAGGCGAAGCTATTAATAAAACAAGTTACGGTTCGAGAATAAAACTGAATTTTATAACTTGCGACGCTTACAGTCAGCCTTTATCCTATTTCAACGGAAATATCATTGCTTCCGTAGTCGTAGATCCCAATAATAATAACAGCGTCCGCATAGTAGATAAAGAAATTAAAGTTTCTAACGGCATTGGAAATCTTATCATTGACAATACGGATAAAGAAATGGTCTGCATTAGACTTCAGAAACACATTAATGGAGTAATCGACCTTGATAAGATTTTGTATGTAACATTCGCTTCAGTAGACGCAGTTCCGCCAAATCTTGTAAAAGCATACGCCGAGAATCCGTATTTGATTCATCTTGTTTTCAGCGAACCGCTTGATCCTGTCAATGTATTCAAAGCAAACAATTATTCGGGCATAGGTCCAAGAATTCATACTATATGCTACTACTCTGACGAAGTAACTCTGCATTTGGCTACTCCGTTGCCTTTGAATAAAAATATAACGATTCAGCTTAATAACGAAGGCGAAGACGGTTTAAAAGATAAAGCCGGAAATTATTTAATGGATTACGCCAAAACATTCTCCACGCCGGGCGTCGATCTTGTAGGCAAAAGAGCCGGCGACGAATATTTTGCGGTTGAATTACCGGCTAATCATTCTGCCAAAACCGGAGTATCGACTACTTTCAGAGTTATTGTTAAGCATATGAACGCTTGCGGTTTCTTAAGCGGAAATAATACAATTAATGCTAAACATAAAATTTCTAAAGCCAATGTTTCATATGAAGGCATAAGCGGAGTAACCGGACCTTCGACAATAGACTTTTCTAATGGAAAAGCCGAATTTATGGTTACGGTTCCGGCTAATCCTACAATGGGAGACATTATCATTAAGGTGGACGACGGGGTTATCAGAGGAGGCTCTAAATCAACTATTAACAGCGTAATTCCGTAGAATTAAAAAGATAGACTTGCCGCATAAATTAAAAAAATTTATGCGGCAAGTTTTTTTGTAATATTTTAGTTTTTTGAAACAGCGCATTAAATCAATTTTTAAGAAAATCCCCCAACCGCGAAAGCGGTTGAATTTTACATAACCGCATGTAGATTGCGCGGAGCGCAGGAAAACCTGCGGCGCAAAAAAACTAAACTCACCAACCCTGAAAAGATTGAATTTTACTACAATTTTTAAATTCTACCCATTCAGGGTCGATATTTTAATTTTTTTATGAACCCTACTTCAAACAACTAAAATGTTACTTTTTTTATTACCGGTAAAGTATAGTTATTGTTCAGCTTCAATGTAAAACCTTTAAACCCGGATAATGCATTATACATAAAGTGAAGTTTTTCAAAACATAAATGTATGCTTGTTAAAACTTCTAAAAACCCGAAAACTATTTAGTATGTTTTTAAGATTTTGAAAAATTGTCGAGAGCAAGTATTCTATAAGGTTTTCCCAATTTTTCAAAATTCTAACGCAGTTTTCGGGTTTAAACGTTTTATAAACCGGAAGTTATTTTACAAATCAATCCGGTTTTATCAACGTCGATTATTACCGTTTGATTTTCGGAAATTTCTCCTTCGATTATTTTTCTGCTTATCAGAGTTTCAATATTTTTCTGTAAAAACCGTTTCACAGGACGCGCTCCAAAAGCCGGATTATACGAAGATTTTCCTATGAATTCAATCGCTTTACCAGAAATATCAAGTTTGACTAAACGAGTTTCAAGTCTATTTTTTATATGCTCAAACTGCAAAACCGCGATACGTTTTATTTCGTCTTCCGTCAAAGGTTTGAATATCACGATTTCATCGACGCGATTCAGAAATTCCGGTTTGAAATAAGATTTCATTTGTTTAAGAACACGTTCCGAAGCCGTATCGAAATCTCCCGATTTTTCAGCGGTTTCAAGCAAAATGTCGCTTCCAATATTAGATGTCATTATTATAATAGAATTTTTGAAATCAACGGTTTTACCGCGGCTGTCGGTTAATCGTCCGTCGTCAAGAATCTGCAATAAAATATTAAAAGCGTCGGAATGAGCTTTTTCAATCTCGTCAAAAAGTATAACCGAATACGGTTTTCTTCTGACCGCTTCGGTAAGTTGTCCTCCTTCTTCGTAGCCCACATATCCGGGAGGCGCTCCTATAAGTTTTGAAACGCTGTGTTTTTCCATATATTCGCTCATATCGATTCTAATCATATTTTTTTCGGAGTCGAAAAGAGTTTGCGCCAGAGTTTTTGCAAGTTCGGTTTTTCCTACTCCGGTAGGTCCCAAAAATATAAACGAACCTATGGGTTTGTTAGGGTCTTTCATTCCGCTTCTGCTTCGTATTACCGCCTCGACAACCGATTCTACCGCTTGTTCCTGCCCAACAACTCTTTTATGAAGAATTTCCTGCAATTTCAATAATTTTTCGCGTTCGCCTTCAATAAGTTTTGAAACCGGTATTCCAGTCCATTTTGAAACTATATCGGCGATTTCCTCGGAACCCACGCGTTCTTTAAGAATATTATCGTTATGTTGTTTATGAGTAGATTCCATTAACGTAATTTTTTTTTCAAGCTCTACAAG
Organism: bacterium; assembly: GCA_036733285.1. Taxonomy (GTDB): domain Bacteria; phylum JAGOBX01; class JAGOBX01; order JAGOBX01; family JAGOBX01; genus JAGOBX01. Next base: position 2,146 of record DAINAU010000185.1, on the reverse strand, counting down.
TTTTCCGTATTTCAATTCGGCGGCTTTATTCAAATCGTATTCGCGTTCCGCTTTTTCAATATCAATCTTAACTTTTTCAATTTGTTCTCTAACCGAATTCAATTCGGAAATAATTTTTTTTTCGTTTTCCCATCTGATCTTCAGTAAATTACTTTTATCTTTGAGTTCGGAAATTTCAGCGGAAATTTTTTCAAGACGAATTTTGCTTTCGGAATCTTTTTCTTTTTTTAAAGCTTCTCTTTCAATTTCAAGCTGAGTTGTCCGTCTTAAAATTTCGTCCAGCTCCGAAGGCATAGAATCAATCTCAATTCGTATTTTCGCGGAAGCTTCATCAACCAAATCTATAGCTTTATCAGGAAGAAATCTGTCTGAAATATATCTGTTGGATAAAACCGCCGCGGAGACAAGCGCGCTGTCCTGAATTTTAATTCCGTGATGCAATTCGAATCGTTCTTTTAATCCGCGCAATATTGAAATAGTATCTTCAACTCCGGGCTGATCGACCAAAACCGTTTGAAATCTTCGTTCAAGAGCCGCGTCTTTTTCAATATATTTTCTGTATTCGTCAAGCGTTGTCGCTCCAATACAATGCAATTCTCCGCGAGCGAGCATTGGTTTCAACATATTTCCAGCGTCAACCGAACCTTCAGCTTTTCCCGCTCCTACTATCAAATGAAGTTCGTCTATAAATAGAATTATATTCCCATTATTCTGGATTTCTTTCAAAACAGCTTTAAGACGTTCCTCAAATTCGCCTCTGAATTTTGCGCCGGCTATTAATGAACCAATATCAAGCGCAAATATCGTTTTTCGTTTTAAACATTCGGGAACATCGCCTCTGACTATTCGTTGCGCAAGTCCCTCCACAATCGCAGTTTTTCCAACTCCGGGTTCGCCGATTAAAACCGGATTATTTTTGGTTTTTCTTGATAAAATTCTAATAACTCTGCGAATTTCTTCGTCTCTTCCGATGACAGGTTCAAGTTTCCCTTTTTTTGCGTATTCCACTAAATCTCTTCCGTATTTAACCAACGCCTCGAATGTCGATTCAGGGTCTGGAGAAGCCACTCTTTGATTTCCCCTAATCTCAGACAAAAATTTTAAAAACAGATTTAACGCAATTCCGTTTTTATTCAATATTTTAACAGAATTTGATTTTGGTAATTCTCTGAATAAAGCGATTATCAAATGCTCAACGGAAACGTAATCGTCTTTCATTTTATCTGATTCTTCAACAGCGGCGGTCATCAATCTTGCAAGCTCCGCAGATAGAGCAATCTGTTGAGATCCCGAACCGTATACCGACGGTATTTTATCAAGTTCAATATTTAAATCATTTTTCAACGTATTCAGATTCGCGTTCATCGCCTGAAAAATTTTGTTAATTAAACCTGATTCGTCTTCAATCAAAACCGCCAATAAATGCTCGGGTAAAATCTGCTGATGATTTTTCCGCAATGCTAAAGTTTGAGCGGCTGATAACGCTTCCTGCGATTTCGTAGTGTATTTATTTATATCCATTTTGTTCCTCCAATTAATTTTTAATAGATACTATATTGGATTCGATTGTTTTTAACGCGTCGGCTGAAAATCAACGGAATTCCGATAACATATTTAGCAAACTTGATTTATAAAAATCACAAATAGTTTTAAACGATTTATTGTTAAGGAGTTAAAATTCAATCATAAATAATAAAAGACAAAATGACATATTATAAAGTCGCTTTTCTAAAAAATATGTCTAAAATAAAACCGCTTATTGGAATAATTTCTGACTGAGCTCCTGACTACGCTCATGAAAGAGAGTGTAATTACAAAAAGTTCCACTTTTTTTTGTAATAAATATCATTCCGAAGCTGCAATAAGCCGTTTTTTGTAGTCACCGATTTTATATCGGCGTTTATTAACAATAAATTAGCGCGAATTAAAATTCGCTACTACAACCTTATTAGGGTTCGGATGGATAATAATATAATATTTACCCATAGTAAGTGAAACGCTGAAAGCGTGAGCATAACTGCTGGTTTAATGTATTTCGCATTTTTCAACTACAGCGAAGCGGTATATAGAAAAACAAAAAAGATTTAATATTCTTCAACCGCGAAAGCGGTTGAATTTCACATAACCGCAGGTTGTATGCGCGTAG
>DAINAU010000184.1:5518-7768 GCA_036733285.1 bacterium | reverse complement strand
CAAACCTATGGCGTTGTATATTTTGCTTAAATGATAATTGATTTTCCTATTAATTTTTTCTGCCAGACCCGATGTGCATATGCAAGATTGGTTCGCCGGATTCGTCGGGAAAAATTGTTCCTACTCCGGCGATTTCCGAAGCTCCGTTTAAAACGTATTCCATAGGATTAATATTTTTTAAAACGTTGGATTCAGGTCCTACCACGAGTTTGCTGTCTGCGTTCGCGCCGCCGAGTATTATTACAGCCGCTGATTTGACATTTTCTTTTTTAGCCAGTGATTCAATTGATTTATGTATTATATCTCCGTGTTCAAGCCGGACGATAAATATCCTGCCTTGTTTAACTTCTGCGTATTTCATATTGAAAATTTGGAAAAATATTTTGATAATAAACCCGGTATTATTAAAGCTAAAAATACAAAAATAGCAGTAACTAATTTTAAATCATTTGGGTTCATTCCCCATCTTAAAGCTATAGCGACAATCAATCTGAAAATTACCGAACCGATAACAGCTCCTATGATTAAAAGCGCAAGACTTTGTTTGCCTACAAGAGCTTCTCCGATTATGACGCTCGCCAATCCCCATACAATTATTCCTATTCCCATTTGAACGTCGGCAAATCCCTGATATTGAGCAAGTAAAGCGCCGGATAAAGCTATTAAACCGTTAGACAGCGCTATTCCGAGCATAGTCATATTTCCCGTATTGACTCCGAGCGCCCGTATCATTTGAGAATTGTTTCCCGTAGCGCGCATAGCTGTTCCAAGATTAGTTCTGAAAAAGAAATATAACAGCAATCCGGCGATTAGAATTATCACAAAAACAAAAATTAACATCATAGCATCGCCAGCCGGAATTTCCCAACCGAAAAGGTTAATATCATTTTCAGTATTAAAAACTTTTTTTGCCGTTTCTTCCGCTATTGTGGAAACTGATTTTTCATTTAAAAGAGGAATATTGCTTTTTCCCATAATATGAAGATTTATAGAGTATAATGCGGTCATAACTAAAATTCCCGCCAATAAACTGTGGATTTTAAATTTTGCATGAAGAAGTCCGGTTACAAATCCGGCTATAAATCCAGCGACAAATCCGGCGAAAGTTGCCGATAACGGAGAATACCCTTTTACAAGAAGAGCCGCCGCTACCGAAGCTCCTAACGTAATTGAACCGTCCGCTGTTATATCGGCAAAATCAAAAATTCTGAAACTTATCAATACGCCAAACGCAAGCAGCGATAGAATTAATCCTATGGTCAAACTCCCAATTAGCAATGTCATTTTTATAATTTCCTTAATTGATTCTTAATTGTGCGTATTATACAAACTTAGTTTTTGTTAGTCAATAATTTTCTTCTTGATGGAATTTACAAAAAACTAAGGATAATAATTAATTTGACTTTATTTTAATCATTGGTATAATTTTTACATCATACAGTTTCATAATTTTTTTATGGGATTGTTTTATATTTTTAGATTTGCCTTATCATGAAAACTGGTAATTTTCAATCCGTAAGGCAGATGACTGCGTTCCGAATCTATATTCGGGGCGTAGGCGTCTACGCTTTACGGATGGGCCTACCAGTGCCTCATGATAGGGCGTAGAGGTTTACGCCCTTTTCCAGACAATATTAACCTCTTGCGGCGTGAAGCTCTGCTGATAATTAAAAAGGCGGGGTTAGAATGAAAAAAATCTTATCTTTAATTTTTATCCTGATTTTATTGAACACTGTTTTGTTTGCAGCCGCGATACCCAAAAAACTTAATTTTCAGGGAAGAGTAACTGACGCTAATAATATTCCGTATAACGGCGTTTATTCAATGACATTCAGAATTTACGACACAGCATCCGGCGGCAATCTGTTATGGTCTGAAACTCAGAATAATATAAATATTATAAAAGGATTATACAGCGTTTTGCTCGGGTCAGTCAGCGAAATAAATCTTCTGTTTGATAAAGAATATTTTCTGACCGTTGAACTGAATAGCGGCGGCGAAATAACTACGCGCGTTCCTATTGTTCCTGTCGCTTATTCTTTCAGAGCGTTTTATTCTGATACTGCCGCAAATGCGCTGACTTTAAACGGATATTCAAGCGATAGTTTTATTTTAACCGGGAACTTTGAAAATCAAATTACGAATTTGGAAAGTCAAGCGCAGAGTACAGAGAACAGAGTGCAGAGTTTGGAAAGTGATTCGAGTTTTAAAAGTAATCAGTTGTCAGTCATCAGTCAACAGTTATCAGTT
>DAINAU010000184.1:0-5418 GCA_036733285.1 bacterium | reverse complement strand
AATAGAATTAATAGTTTAGAGAGCGATTCGAGTTTTAAATCTTCGCAACTGGCAACTATCAACTCGCAACTGGTAACTTTTTCCGATAGCTATATTAAAAATTACGCGAGCGATACAAAAACCGGAGATTTGACTGTTGGCGATACAGTGTTCGCTCAATTTTTTGTAGGCAACGGAAAAATGCTGACCGGCGTTTTAAAACTTACTGATGTGATTTCAGCGGATTCAATCTCCGGCGGCGCAATCTCCGGCAATGTTACAATTAATACAAACAAACCGATCACTACAACCGACACACTCGCCGCAAAATCAGTTACCGCCGAAACTATCACAGCTACAAAATTCATCGGCGACGGTAGCGGATTGAGTAATACTATTCTTAATTTAAATTCTATTACAATGGCAATTCCAAATATAAATGCATCTCCAAATGGGGCATCAAATACAAGAACAATTACATTTAATTTAGGAAGTGGGAATTATTTAATCTATTATTTACTTTATTCTGCCAATATTACACATTCAGTCCCTTTTGGGAATACTAATAATTTTGCTTTTTCATTATCAAATTCAGGTACAAATATTTATTCAATTTCAGAAACAGGCGGAAGTGTAAATTATAATTTTTCTAACGCTTCTCATTCATTTATGAAAATATTTTTTGAAACTGGAAGTATTGAATTTATAGCAAGTTTAGTATGCGGCTCACAAGGATATAGTGCAAGCGCAACAAATATGAGCATAACTTTATACTATATAAAATTAAACTAATTAATAAAAAATTAAGTCTTTACCAAAAAATTTTTAAACTTTATTAAGGAGCTATATTATGGAAAAAATTCAAAAACTTTTTACAAACAAATTTAAAATGAATTCTAAAATTTTTAAATTTGAATCATTAACTGTTGATGATTGTAAAAAAAAAATTAATAAGAATGATACAAAACCAATTTATGGGGTTTATATTTGGGCAAAACAAGATAATTTTTATAGAGTTGGAAAAAGTCATTGCAACCCTTATCAGCGAGCAATAGAACATATCATTGATAATACATGTAATTCTAAAAATATGGATATTTCAATTAAAAAATTAAGTGAAGAAAATGATGCAAGAATAATCGTAATTTCAACCGAAGGAAAAACTGAAAATTTACCTTGGGTAATAGCTTTAGAAGCGTTTTTAGAAATAAATCTTAAACCGCTAATTGCTTCAAGAGTTGGTTAAATAAAAATGCATCTAAGATATAAACGATAATTATGGTTTAAGTGGTTATCACTGTAATTATGAATATTGGTCGCATTACAACTTTGGAGTATGTTTTAATAGTTCAACATCTATTTATTTTAAAAGGAGGTTTACAAAAGCGTCTATGACAAATACAACATTAAAAGTTATTTATATTATTTGGTAATTAATAAATTTTTTTAGGAGGTTTTTATTATGTCATTTAATTTGTATTCGCAAACAGAAGTAAAAGGAGAGATAGAATTTAAGAATTTACAAATTGTCCGATTAGGCGGAAAAAATTTCAAAGCAATTTGGGAGAAAAAAGAAAAACCTTTAAATATGGGTTGGAAAATCAATGAAAGCGATTATTTAAGTATTTATAATTTAAAAAATGAAATTACAAAACCTGCGATTATCATTAATATATGTCCGGATTCGGATGACAAAGCGGAATTGTATCAATTATTGGAAATATTTGTTTATACTTATTCTGAAAAACAAGATTCTGAAAAACCCAGAGTTAATTATTTAATGTTAAAATTAAAAGAAATTGTAGATACAGATTGTCCTGAATTTCTTGAAAATTTTAGTGAAAATAATTTTAAAGTAAAAAAAGAAAAACTTGAAATTAGCGAAACTGTTTATGAATTCTTATATTTATTTGGCGATTCTGGAAAATGGAAATGGGGACGCAACGGTTCAGTAAATACGCCATTATTATATAATGATGCTCTACAATATTTTATAAATAATATTTCCTTAAAAAGTAGGAAATTGAAATAAATAAAGTTCCTATCGTATTAATCCCGAAAAATGCATTAGGTATTTTTCGGGTTCTTGCAGTTTTTACGATAATCAGGTAAATGATTTGAAAAACTGCTAAAAACCCAAAAACTGTGGCGCATTTTTTTGTACAATTGAAAAATTGCTGGAAACCAATGTTTTCCTTTACTTTCAGCAATTTTTCGAAATCCGATTGCAGTTTTTGGGTTAATAATTTTTAAAATATTTTGGGGGAATTTATGATTTTTTTTAATTCACAAAAGTATCTAATATTTCTATTATTATTTTTTTGTTTTACAACTAATCTTTACTCAGAAGATGAAGGTTTTAAAATAGAAAATACAACCGAAAAATCAACAGAAGAAATTATTACATCTGATACGCAAGTATATTTTTCGCAAATAAGCAATAGTTTTGAAAGTGATAGTAGTGTTGAAATTTCCCCAACAAAGCCGGATGAAACTCAATTAATAGAAAATAATATTACTGAAAATAATACTGTTTCTGAATCAACCGAAATAAATATGACAAATGAAACCAATTCTATTATAAGTAAAGTTAGTTTAGTTCCACCAAAAAAAAATGAATATAATTTTTTAGAATCTATGATATTTCCATTATTAATAATTCTGTCAGGGATATTATTTTATTATGATTTTTTTAAACATAAACCCAAGTGGGTTATTATATTTTTATTGGTTTTAATATGCATAAATTCAATTTTTTCAATTTTTATTGTTAAAGAAACTCAAAATGAATTTTGTTTTGTAATTGGAATAATTGGATTTTTAATTATTTTTAGTTATTCAATGTTATTAAAAAAAAGATGTCCTAATTGCGGTCATTACTCAACAAAAATTCTTGATGAAACAATTGAGGAAATGGTTCATGATTATAAAACAATAAAAAGAACTAAAAACAATGTCAGTTATGATGAATCAGTTCCAATAACCAAATTAACTTATAATCAACAAAGAATTTGTAATAAATGTAACCATGAATGGACAACTAAAAGATCTGATACTAAAAATGGACACATTGTTCATCCAAAATAATTAATTTAAACCCAAAAACTGCATACGCCTTTGAAAAATTGTTGAAAGTATTAAAAAACATTAGTTTTAGACAATTTTTCAAATGTGGATAAAAATACAGAGCAGTTTTTGGTTTTTAAGAAGTTTTAACAAGAGTACATCTATGTTTTGAAAAACTTCACTTAACGTCTAACGCATTTTTCAGGTTAAATTCTTAAGGTGATGAAATGAGAAAATTGTTTATCTTTTTAAAATTATTTTTTAATAAAAGAATTTGGAGGATTATTACAACCGGAAAATTTGATGAAAAAGACAAAGAGTTTATAGAAACATTTAGAAAAAATAATAATATAAAATAGTAGTAAACGGGGACGGGTAGTAAACGGTGTAGAGAAGTGCCGTAGACTAGAGAAGTGCCGTATATCAACAATTAACAAAAAATTTTGATAATGGCAGTTTTTAAAGAAAATAGGGACGAAGAAAATAGGGACGGTTCTCATTTTAGAATTAAAGAAAATAGGGACGGTTCTCATTTTAGAATTATTATGATGTTTTATAAATTTAATTATTGAATTCAATTTTATTCGCAGAGATTCGCGATATTCGTGGGAGAAATTTTTACACGGATTTCACGGATTTTCACGGATATATAAAATTACAGATTACAGATTGCAGATTGATGAAGAAAGGCACAAAGGCACAAAGGCACAAAGGCGCAAAGGCAGAAGGCGCAAAGGGAGTTGAAGAAAATTGAGAATGGACAATTGACAATTAAAAAAAATTACAGATTGCGGATTGCAGATTACAGATTAAAGAAAATAGACGAAGATTTTAATAAAAAGGATTGATAATTTTGATGTTTTTAATTTTTTTGAAATCGTCGGTATTTCGAGTTAGTAATGAAGCATTATTTAGAATAGTGGAAGCTGCAATAATAGCGTCAGGAGTTTTGAGTTTTAATTTTTTTCTAAGTTCGATTGTTTTGTTTTCTAATTCAAACGATAAGCGGATTATTGAAAAATATTGGAGCAAATTTATTATAAAATTTTCCTCATCAGTAGTAATTTCGGAATATGATAAAAGTTCAATGCGTGTAATTACTGATATAAAAACATTATTTGATAAAAGGAAATGCGGTTCAAAGTATGTTGTCACTTCAGGTTGGTTTTTAAAATGGTAGATAAAAATATTGGTATCGTAGATAAGATTCAATTCCATTCCTGCCTTGCATTCTGCTGGTATTGTAATGGATCGATATTTTTATTTTTCCACATACCTTTAGTATTTTCAAGAACAACTGATAATTTGTTTTTATCAATAATGTCAGAAGGGATATCAACTTCAATAATATCATCATCAAGATATTTTAGATTTTTTTTAGGTAATGTAACTATGCTCATAAAAAACTCCGTTAATAATTTTTTATTTTTTAATAATTATATTAAATTAATTGCTGATAGTCAAATGAAATTAAAAAAATGATGATTCAAATGAAAAAAGTATTATTAATTTTTGTAATATTGTTTGCGGGCGCTGGGATTGCAAACGCATATAAACTGACATATTCGGTATTTTCAGCGGGCGGCTCGTTGTTTGAAAATAACGACGCGATAGTAATGCAGACGACAGGCGGTCAAAGTATTGCCTCTGATTCAAATATTTTATATAACGCAGCGTCATATAAAACAGCGGTTGGTTATAGTCCTATGATAGACATTGAACCGCCTGATACGCCGGTATTGAGAGCTCCTGAAGATTCGGCTGTTTCAAAAACAAATACGGAATTATTTGTCTGGGCGAATACCGCTGATTATTGGAGCGGCATATATTATTACAGATTTCAACTGGCGGCTGACAGTTATTTTAATAATATCAATATTGATTCGGTTATAACAAATGACACGCGGATTAATATTTTATTCAATACGGCGTTTGACACTGAAAATTATTACTGGCGAATTATTTCGGTTGATAATTTTTATAACACAAGCGTTTCTGAAATCCGCAGATATATCCGCGTTAAACCGGACAATATTCCGCCGACTGCTATGATAACATTATCAGATAGCGGTTTGTATTTGGGACAACAAATAAATTTATCGGCAAACAATTCTTCTGATTATGACGGACAAATCAGCGGTTATAAATGGCTGCATAAAAATATTGAGATTTCAAATGATACGGATATGACAATTATATTTTCCGATACCAGACAGGATTCGATAATATTAATTGCAACGGATAATCAGAACGCCGTTGATACTGCAATCATAAATTTTAATATTACAATGCCTGCGCTGAACATTGAACAAACAGTGAGCGGCATACGACCCGACAATTTTTATTACACATTGGCGTTTGAGGACTTATATC
>DAINAU010000183.1:0-7958 GCA_036733285.1 bacterium | reverse complement strand
CCGACTTTTTCTTATCCGAAGCATTATTTTTATCGGACTTTTATTTTACTCGTCGGATTTGCATATGAATTTTCAGGATAAAAATGACTTGACAGACAATCAATAAAGAATATAATGAAACGCAAAACCGAAACGTTAAAAAATTGATTTTATTTATGAAAAACACAAATGATGTTAAAAATTAATAATATTAAAAAAACTTTTAATCCGAATACTCCGGACGAAGTCAAAGCCTTGCAGGGAGTTTCATTAAATATCGAACAATCGAGTTTTGTTATTGTCATAGGCACCAACGGTTCGGGAAAATCAACGCTTCTTAATGCGATAGCCGGTTCGTTTTTTATAGACGAAGGAGAAATAAATTTATCCGGTTTCGACATAACAAAATGGCATGAGCATAAAAGAGCAAAACTTATCGGCAGAGTTTTTCAGAATCCGTTCAGCGGAACCGCTCCGTCAATGTCAATCGCCGAAAACCTTGCGTTAGCCTCGTTACGCGGCAAAACGCGCGGATTATCGTGGGCGTTAAAACCGGGTCTTATAAAAAAGTTTAAAGACCGTATCAGAAAACTTAATATGGGACTTGAAGACAGATTATCTAATCCCATAGGCAGTTTATCGGGAGGTCAAAGACAGGCGCTTACATTGCTTATGTCGGCGTGGATAGAACCGAAACTTCTTTTGCTTGACGAACATACCGCGGCGCTCGATCCCAAAACGGCTGAAAAAGTTATATTTCTTACGGGCGAAATAGTAAATGAAAAAAATCTTACGACCTTAATGGTTACCCATTCAATGCAGCAAGCGGTCAATCTCGGCGACAGATTGATTATGATGCATCGCGGAAAAATTATTTACGACTTTTCAGGTTCTGAAAAAAAAAGATTGAGAGTCAATGATTTGTTAGAACGATTTGAAGAAGTAAGGAGAATGGAACGGCTTGACGAATCCACCGCAAAAATCCTTTCAGAACAATATGTTTAATTTTCAAACCCGTAATAATTCTTATTCAATCTAAAATTTATGAAAAAAACATTTTTAATCGAATATAATTATTATAAAACTCTTTCCAATAAATTAAAAAACAACCGGAATACTTCGCCTGATAAAAAATATGAAATATTAAACGAACTATGCGCATACAACCGGATTAATACCCTCGCTTCAATTTATTTTGCGGGACGCGGCTGGATAGGCGCTTCTTTATCAATTGCGGAAATAATAACCAATCTTTATTTTGACTGCGCTGATTTGTCCTGTAATAATTCTTGCAAACGCGACAGGATTCTATTAAGCAAGGGACACGCGGCTGTTATGCAATACTCGGCATTAGCCGGAAGCGGATTTATTGAAACGCGGGACTTGCTTAAATACAAGCGGGTAGACGGTCTCCAAGCCCATACCGATATATCGACAAACGGAATAGATATAAACAGCGGCTCGCTCGGACAGACGCTGTCAAAAGCAGCCGGACTCGCTTTCAACTCAAACAATAAAAATAAAATTTTTGTCATACTTGGAGACGGCGAACTTCAGGAAGGACAGAATTACGAAGCTTTTATGACTATTATTAAATTTAATCTTTTTAACGTCATACCAATTATTGATAAAAACAACATTCAATCCGACAGCAACGTCAAAGATATAAAATCAATAAAAAATCTGTATTATACGCTTTGCGGATTCGGATTTGACGTTTATAACGTGAATGGAAACGACATAGAGCAAACCAATAAATTATTTTGGAAAATCAGAGAAACTGAAAAACCGTCCGTGATAATCGCAAACACATCCAAGGGAGCGGGCATAAGTTATATGCAGTCGTCGAATTCTTCGCGAAGACAATATTCATGGCATTCCGGAGTTCCTTCCGAACCCGAGTATTACGCGGCGCTTGAAGAATTAAGCGCATTGGTTCGTCAGAAAAAATTAAAAACCGCGCTTAAAAAATTTATTTACGATTTTAAAAAGAACGAAATTCCAGAGAGGCAACCCGAAACTCTGAAAAAAACGTCTGCGCTTTCCACCGGAACCGCTTTCTCTAAAACCATTTTTAATATCGCCAAAAAAAATAAATCTATTTATTGCCTTGACGCAGACCTTGAAAAATCCTGCAAATTAACCGAATTTGCCCTTAAATTTCCCGATAGATTCGTCGAACTCGGCATTTCCGAACAAGATATGATTTCTTTTGCCGGCGGGCTCGCTTTAAAAGGGAAATTACCCGTAACCAACACATACGCAAGTTTTTATAGACGATGTTTTGAACAAATATACGTCAATTGTTCAGAACACAAAAAAATTATTTACGCAGGACATTATTCGGGATTATGCTATTCGACGGACGGTAAATCGCACCAGTGTTCCGGAGATATAAATATGATGCGGACGCTTCCTGATATGTTTGTTTTCCATCCCGCTTTTCCCGAAGAAATCAATCTTATTTTAAAATGGTATTTTAAACAAAATTCCGGAAAATCTATTTATTTTAAACTGCATAGAACTCCCTCGGCGGAGTATCACGGAAAAATTCCTAATATAAAATTCAAATTCGGTTGGGGACTGGCGGTTAAAACCTATAAATCCGGAAATAATCGATTCTCGAAAACATCCTGCGATTCCTGCATTTTAACGTCGGGGCCTCATTTGACTTTATTCTGCTGTCAGGCGGCAGATTATTTAAAAAAAGAGGGAGATAAGGAAATCGACGTTTATTCGGTTTCAACTTTAAGATATATCGAGCCGGCGTTTGTAGAAAAATTATGCCGCGGCTATAAAAATATTTTTGTTATTGAAGAAAATTATCCGGAAGGCGGATTATTCGATGAAATCTGCGATAAAATTTTTCGAATAAAAAATATCAGAGTTCCGCGCTTGTTTCATAAAGCGGCAGACGGTTTTTCTTTTTCCACGCTCGAACCTTTCGGATTATACAAACATTTTTCGCTTGATAAAGATAGCGTAATAAAATATATTCTTTCAAATGAACCGTTTTAATTATTTCATAAAAAGATTTCTGCTTATACCGCCGACTTTGCTTGGTATTACGGTTATTTGTTTTGCTATAAGCCAATTCGTTCCGGGCGGTCCGGTAGAGCAGATTATGCTTCAAATGCGCGGAATCGGCGGCGACGGTTCGGCAAACTCTTCCGGAATAACGCGCGGGCTTACGGAAGAGCATAAAAAAAATATTGAAAAACATTTCGGATTTGACAAACCCGTCCATATCAGATATCTCAAGTGGCTTAAAGGCGTTTTAAAATTTGATTTTGGAGATTCGTATAAATATCCGGACAAAACCGCTTGGAAATTGATTAAAGAAAGATTTCCCGTATCGCTCATTTTCGGTATTACCGGTTTCATTCTTCAGTATTTAATATGCATTCCGCTCGGAGTAAGAAAAGCCGTAAAACACGGAGAATCGTTTGATTTAACTACAAGCGTTATAATTTTCATCGGATATTCGACTCCTGCGTTTGCTCTCGGTATGATTTTAAAAATGTTATTCTGCGGAAGCGTCGAAGGATTATGGGACTGGTTTCCTCTGACAGGGTTCATATCGGAAAATTTTAGCGCTTTATCTTTAACGGAAAAAATTTTCGACGTGGCGAAACATATGGTTTTGCCTATTATTTGTTATATGATAGACGCTTTCGCCGTATTAACGATTCTTATGAAAAATTCATTGCTGGAACAGATAAGTTCGGATTATATAAGGACGGCAATGGCTAAAGGTTGCTCGTTTAACAAAGCCGTTTTCGGACATGCCTTAAGAAATTCTTTAATACCGATAGCCACCGGATTCGGAAGTTTTATGACCCTTATGTTTGCGGGTTCGGTTCTTATTGAAAAAGTTTTTGAAATACCGGGAATGGGGATGCTTGCGCTTGACGCTATAACAAGCAGAGATTACAATGTTTTTATGGGTATAATTGTAGTTCAATCTTTTTTAGGACTGATAGGAAATATTGCGTCGGACGTATGCTATGTTTGGATAGATCCGCGTATTTCTTTCGAGAAAAATTAAGTTTTCCGGCGTATCCGGAAATAATTTATAACAATGAAGAAATTTAAAAAAATTAAACGCGCTTATTATTCTTTTTTAATTCTTGCCGGATTATATTTAATAAGTCTGTTCTCCGAATTTATCGCTAACGACAAACCGTTATTGATTAAGTTCAACGGCAAATTCTATTTTCCTGTTTTTAAATTTTATCCGGAATGCGAATTTATTCCCAACGGAAATAAAACCAGAGCCGATTATAAAAAAATCAACGCGTCTGAAATTTTCAAGAATAACTGTTCAAACTATATGATTTTTCCTTTTATTCCATATGGTCCGAATGAAATAGAAAGTTCGGAACAAGGATTATCCGGAGAAATAAGATTAACTCTAAAAAAAATAAATTTGGTTTTCGGCAGCGTAAGAGTCGATAAAACAATGCAAATAATCAAGTCAGACGACGCGGCGCCTGACGCGTTCGGAATAACCGAATCAGAATTACTAACAAAAAATTTAAGCGGTCTTTTAGATAAAACCACAACGGTGAATTTAACGGGGTTGATACAAATAAGATATTCCGGTCAACCGGATAAATCCGCTTCATTAACCGGTTTCACTTCGGAAGGAAAACCGGTAAATATAAAATTATCGTCGTTTTCAGGCGGCGAAGTTCCGGACGCGGGAATAAAAATAAGAGTAAGCGAAGGAAGCGGCGACAATTACTCTGCGGCAAAAGCCGTTTTGAATTCTGATTTAAAAATACTGGGAATAGACCCTGAATTTTTAAAATTTTTATCGGTAAAAAATAATCTCAAACACGCTAATTTCAACGGATTAATCGAATCGAGCGGTATCGACAATAAAACAGATTTAAAAAATTTTTTAATCCGAAAAATATCGGCGAATCCGGTAGAAACCGATAAGATAAAAATAACCGTAAAACAAAATTCAAAACTTGACGAATTTGAACTTTCGGCTTTTAAAGAAAAAATGAAATTTCCGTATAAACCGTCTTCCGCGCATATATTTGGAATCGACGATACGGGACGCGACATATTCGCAAGATTATTATACGGGTTTAGAATATCTATGAGTTTCGCTTTAATCTTATCTTTTTCCGCGATGACCGTAGGAATAATTATCGGAGGAATTCAGGGATATTCCGGCGGATTAACAGATATTGCCGTTCAGCGTTTCACTGAAATCTGGTCAGCAATACCGTTTTTATACGTCATAATTCTACTCGGAGATTTGTTCGGCAAAGGTTTGATTCTGCTCCTTGTCTGTTATGCCATATTTAACTGGATTGGGATTTCATATTATATGCGCGGAGAATTTTTAAGACTAAAAAAATTTCAATTCGTTGAAGCGGCGAAATCGCTTGGATTATCTAAATATAAAATTATTTTCCGGCATATACTTCCCAACGCTTTAACGCCGGTCGTTACTTTTTTCCCTTTCAGTTTAATGAGCGCGATAGCGTCGCTCTCGGCGCTTGATTATTTAGGGTACGGTTTGCCGGCTCCTACGCCGAGCTGGGGCGAACTGCTCGGACAAGCGCAATCACATAGAGACGCATGGTGGCTGATAGCGTATCCTTCAGCCGCGCTTTTTATAACTATGCTGCTTACGGTTTTCATTGGAGAAGGCGTTAGAGAAGCGTTTGACTCAAGGAAAAAAATCAAATATGAATGATTTGAAAGATAAAAAATTGCTTGAAATAAAAAATCTGACAATAGATTTTTTTACTGACGACGGAAAAATATCGGCGGTAGAAGACGTCGCTTTTGAAATAAATCAAGGAGAAATTGTCGGATTGGCGGGAGAATCGGGATGCGGAAAATCGGTAGCCGCTTTAAGCGTATTACGATTGATTCCGCAACCGGCGGGAAAAATATCAGGCGGCGAAATATTATTTAAAAATAAAGATATTTTAAAATTAAGTATTGACGAGTTGAGAAAAATCAGAGGCGCCGAAATAAGCATGATATTTCAGGAACCTATGACCAGTTTATCGCCGCTTCAGAAAATCGGCAAACAGCTCATCGAAGGTTTGAAAATTCACAACCCAGGAATTAACAAAAAAGAAGCGGATGAAATTGCTAAACTCTGGTTAAATAAAGTCGGCATTCATAACGCGGATAAACGCATGGAATCGTTTCCATTTGAACTCTCGGGCGGTATGCGGCAAAGAGTAATGATAGCAATGGCTATGCTTATGAAACCGTCGCTATTAATCGCGGACGAGCCGACTACTGCGCTCGACGTAACGATTCAATCGCAGATTCTCGATTTGATTTTGGAAATGCAAGCCGAAACCGGAATGTCTGTGTTGTTGATAACGCACGATTTTCCTGTCATTGCCGAGGTTTGTAAAAAAGTTATTGTTATGTACGCCGGAAAAATAGTTGAAATTTCAGACGTTAAAAATTTGTTTTCAAATCCGCTGCATCCTTATACCTCGGGTCTGATTAAATCGATTCCGAAAATTAATTCTAAAACCAGACAAAAACTTTATAGTATTCCCGGATATGTTCCGTCTCCGTCCGATTATCCGGTTGGTTGCAGATTCGCTCCGAGATGCGGGTCGGTTATGGAGATATGCAAACAACGCCAACCGCGATTAATTTCAATAGACTCCAATAGAAAAGCGGCTTGTTTTTTATATGAAAATTGATTTATTAAAACGGAATTTTTTATGAATGTAATTTTAAAAACTGTTAATCTCTCAAAATATTTTCCTTTAAATTCCAATTTTTTGAATTTTTCTAAAAAATTCACAAAAGCCGTAGATAATGTAAGTATTGAAGTTTTTCAAGGAGAAACATTGGCTTTAGTGGGCGAATCCGGTTCCGGCAAAACCACGCTTGCGAGATGTGTTACAGGTCTTGAAAAACCAAACTCGGGAAAAACATATTTTCATTCCAAAGATATTTCGGAACTCGATTCGACCGGACAAAAATCTTTGCGCAAAAAAATGCAAATTATTTTTCAGGATCCTTTTTCTTCATTGAACCCGCGTATGAAAATTTCCGATATTATTACCGAAGGATTGATAGAACATAAACTGATAAAAAAATCCGATAAAAGCGAAACGGCAAAAAAACTTTTAACAAGCGTCGGGCTTGATTCGAAATATTGCTCAAGATTTCCTCATGAATTTTCCGGAGGCCAAAGACAAAGAATAAGCATCGCCAGAGCAATATCGTTGAATCCCGAACTGATTATTTGCGACGAACCGGTATCTGCGCTTGATATGTCGGTCAGAACTCAAATTCTGAATCTTATGCTTGATTTAAAAAAAAATCTTAATTTGTCTTATCTTTTTATTTCTCATGATATGTCGGTAGTTTATAATATCGCGGACAGGGCGGCTATAATGTATGGAGGAAAAATTCTTGAGATTGGAAACGTGGAAAAAATATTCGATAATCCGGTTCATCCTTATACTTCAATGCTTATCTCCGCTATTCCAAAACCGGAACCCGAATCAAAAAAAATTAAAATCGACGCCAATGAAAATTATTTTATACCTGATAAAGGATGTAAATTTTTTCCTCGATGCAAATACTGTTTTGACAGATGTAAAACCGACGAACCCGAACTCGAAGATTTATATCCAAACCATTCCGCCGCCTGTCATAGAGCCGGAAAATTTTTTAAAAAAACATAACCTGTTTTTATTCAATCCTTGTCTGCCTCCGCGCTTCCCAAAATGGATATTTATATAGGTTTTAAAGCGCTACTAAACCCGGATACTGCATTAGATGTAAAGTGAAGTAGCGATTCCAATTGGAATCGCTTAAGCGGTTTCTTTAAAACCGCCCTTTTCTACAACATAGATGTATTATTGCGATTTAGATTTAAAATCGCAATTTATGTTAAAACTTCTAAAAACCAGAAAACTTTTAAATTTACGGCTTTAGCCGTAAATCATATGTTTTTAAGATTTTGA
>DAINAU010000182.1:0-8098 GCA_036733285.1 bacterium | reverse complement strand
CTTGGAGGCGCGGTAGGAGCGTTAGGAGACGATGTGAACGCTATAAAATATAATCCCGCAGGTTTATGCGGAATATCTCAATATGAATTTCAATTCAGTCATTTTTCGAGTTTTGAGGATATTAATTACGAATCATTGATGTTCGGAATACCTTTATTAAAATATAATTCGGCTTTGGGAATGAGCATAGATTTTTTAAATTACGGGGATCTTGAAAAGCGCGATAAACACGGAGTCGATTTGGGGACTTTTTCGGCTAACGATCTGCTTCTTACATTCGGTTATTCGCATAGATTAAAAAATAAAGTAAGCGTAGGCGGCAACGTAAAATATTTCAGTTCTAAAATAGAATCTGAAAAAGCTAACGCGGTTGCGATAGACGCGGGAACATTATACGACGTAGCCGATAATATAACTCTTGGATTAGCTATTCAGAATTTCGGAGGCAAATTAAAATATATTTCTGAAAAAGAGGATTTGCCTTTAAATTTCAAATTGTCAACAAAATATTCGCCTAAAAGATTTAACAATCCTCCTAAACTAATGTGCGACGTCAATATTCCAAAAGGGGATAAACCTAATTTTAATATTGGCGTCGAGTTCTCAATAAACGAAGCGATTTCTTTACGCGGCGGCTACAAGGATAAAGTTGAAGAAGGAAGATTTATCGGCGGCATAGGATTCAGGTCAACGGTGTTTCAACTTGATTACGCATATATGTGGGCAGACGAATTGGACGTATCGCATAGAGTTTCAGCTATGTTCAGATTCGGCGGCGATAAAAACAGAAACGAATATTTGAAATCGAGAAATAAAGTTTTGAGAAAAAGACCGTTAAGAAGCGGGGAATATGATTTTAAAACAGTGGAAGAAGAACGCGATAGAAGAACTCTACAAATAGACGATGCGGAATTGAGAGACGAAGTGATATTCTTAACGCCGATGGGAACAATAAAATAATCAAAATATAAATAATAAGCAGAACAATGTTTTTTATGAATAGAAAGTTATATTATATTGTTGTCATAGCGGCGATATGCTTGATTTCATCGTATTTTTTTACGAAATACAGGGAATTGCAAAATCTTACCGATTATGTAAATCCTTCCTCCGCCGAATCCGAGTATATTAATCAATATGTGGCGGACTTTTCAAATACGTTCAAACATCTAATGTATTTGTTCATAATTATTCCGTTGATAGCCGGAATAAGATTATTGTTTAAATTGAAAAAAAAGTTTTCAACGTCAGAAATCGAAGGGGCGGATAAATTAAACGACATTTCAAATTTCGTAAGGTATTTAAGTTTGTTATGCGATGAATTCGCGTCAAACGTGGATTTAAAAAAATTTGAAATATTCGAGGATAACGGGATTGTAAAAATCAGTCCTGAAATTGCCGTTTCCGGCGCCAAAAAGGGTTTGATTAAAAAATATGATTTATTAAACATAAACAATATTCTAAAAGACATAGTCAATGGAAAATATAAAAATAAAATATTTTATCAATTCCTTGAAAATAAAATAACGCTATTAAAATCGTGATAAAATCCCAATTAAAAATTTATTAAGATTAATTCTAAAAATGGATTTGAATTTATGCCGTTAAATTCCGCTTTATTGATTATTGATATGCAAAATGATTTTGTCGTTAACAAAAATAGTCCCGTATATATACCTAATTCCGATAAAATAATTTTGCCATTAATAAACGCTCGAAAATTATTTTTGTCTAACAAACAAACTGTTATTCATATAATAACCGAGCATTCGCAGAACAGAAAATTCTGGGGGAAAAAAGATATAGAATTAAACCGCGAATACTGTATGGAAAATACTGGCGGCGCTGAAATAATAGACGAATTATCAAAGTTGACGGAAACCGAACTTATAGTTAAAAAAAAATTTTACAGCGGTTTTTTTGAGACGGGATTGAAAGAAATTCTCGAAAAAAAAAAAATTCAAAATCTTTTTTTTACGGGATTAACAACCGGGTGCTGCGTGAGTTCAACGGCGAGAGACGCCTATAATTTAGGATACAATCTTTTTTTTATAAAAGAATGTATGACCTCGAGTTCGGAAGAAGCGCATAATAACGAATTGATTTTTTTTCAGAAATCTTTGGGGTCGGTAGTATCAATTAACCTGAAAACCGCATTAGAATTTTGAAAAACTGCTGAAAATAACTAAAAACAATTATTTTGCGCGATTTTTTAAAAAGCATTAATTTTTACTTGGCAGTTTTCATGTTTTTAGAAGTTTTAACAAGCGCGCATATATGTTTTGAAAAACTTCGCTTTACATTTAACATTTATTCGGGATTATGAGTTAGCTTCTTTTCAATTATAAAAGTCGAATTTCAGGAAAAGGATTAAGAGCAAATTATAAGGTTATCCTTTTTCGATGAAAGTCGGATTAGGTTTTGGAGCATTTAAATGAGTTGTTTTATTCATCCAAACGCTATAGTCGAATCTGATAAAATTGGCGAAGGAACAAGAATCTGGGCGTTCGCTCATATTTTAAAAGACGCGGTAGTTGGAAAAAACTGCAATATCTGCGACAATGTATTTATTGAGACGGGCGCGGTTGTCGGCAATAACGTTAAAATAAAAAACGGCGTTGCCGTGTGGGATAAAGTAATAATAGAGGACGATGTTTTTATCGGTCCTTTCGCGGTTTTCACAAACGATATTAATCCGCGTTCCTTCCGAAAAAAGAATCCTGAAGAATTCAAAAAAACGATTTTAAGGCGCGGCGTTACAATAGGAGCGAACGCGACTATAGTCTGCGGAATAACTATCGGCAAATACGCGTTTATCGGAGCGGGAGCGGTTGTGACAAAAGACGTTCCCGATTACGCTCTGGTATATGGAAATCCGGCGAAAATCAAGGGTTATGTTTGCGAGTGCGGCGAAAAACTCGATGAAAAATATTATTGCTCAAGATGCGGGGAACAAATAAAATGAATAATTTAATAAAATACGGAATAGACAATTATTTGCAGAAATTATCGTTATCGCGCAAAAAAAAATATATAGCTGGAATAGTTTGCAATCAGGCGTCGGTTACTTCGGATTTAAAGTATTCGCATATTGAATTAAACAAATTATTGGAAATCAAATATATTTTTTCACCGCAGCACGGATTCTTTTGCGCCGAACAGGCGAATATGATAGAGACGAAAAATTCCATAGACTCTTTATCGGGGATTAAAATAGTAAGTTTATATTCGTCGACGCGAAAAATTAATGAGAAATATTTAAAACAAATAGATTATCTTATTTTTGATTTGCAGGACGTAGGCAGCAGATACTACACTTATTTATGGACTCTGTTTTATTGTATGGAATCCTGCGAAAAAACGGGGAAAAAGATTATAATACTCGATAGGCCGAATATAATTAATGGAAACGACCTTGAAGGATATACGATTTTAGAGGGATATAATTCTTTTGTCGGTTTATATCCGGTATTGCAGAGATACGGTTTGACAATAGGCGAATTTGCTTTAATGCTGAAACGGTTGAAATTTAAAAATGCGGATTTGGAAATCGTTAAGCTGGGGAATTGGTCGAGAAAAAAATATTTTGACGAATATGATAATCATTGGATACCAGCCTCTCCGAATATTCCGGCGGTTAATTCGGCTGTTGTTTATCCGGGAACGTGCTTGTTAGAAGCGACAAATATTTCAGAAGGAAGAGGAACGACGCGTCCTTTTGAAATTATAGGAGCTCCATTTATTGATGCGCGGCTTTTGACAAAAGAAATAATTTCTTTTAAAATACAGGGCGCCGTTTTCCGTCCGCTATTATTCAAACCCACTTTTGATAAATTTAAAAACGAGGTTTGTTCGGGCGTTTTCATTCATATAACAGACAGAAAAAAATTCAGGCCTTTAAGAATGGCGTTGATTATTATTTATCTATTGAAAAAATTTTATCCCGACCAATTCAAGTGGTATGCGGGAGCATATGAATACGAAAAAAATAAGCCGGCAATAGATATTTTATACGGCTCTGATTCTTTTAGAAATACGGTTGATTCGCAAACCGGACTTGGAAAGATTTTTTCGGAAATTGATTCGGAAGAAGATAAATTTAAAAAGTCGGCAAAAGAATGGCGGTTTTATAAATGAAAGCTTTTATTCTTGCCGCCGGATTGGGAACAAGACTAAAACCTTTGACTATAACTATTCCCAAACCGGTTATTCCGGTTTTTGAATCGACTCCGTTTGAAATCTGTTTTTACAGAATAAAACAGAATGGAATATCGGATATAATAGCTAACATTCATCATCTTCCGGAAAAAATTATTTCATATTTGAAAACTAAAAAAATCGAATGCGGCATTTCCATCGAAGAAAAAGAAATTCTCGGAACCGGCGGCGGAATAGGAAAAGCGAAGAAGCATTTTGACGGAGAAGACGTTCTTATTTATAACGCGGACATAATATCTGATATAGATATAGCCCGCCTAATTGAGCGTCATAAACAAAATAATAATTGGGCTACGCTGGCGCTTGTGAAAAACAAAGAAACCGACGGAGTTTTAATTGACGAACATAAACGAATAATTAAGTTTAACGATTCCAAAAAAAGCGGTTTCACTTTCAGCGGAATTTCCGTTATTTCTAAAGAGATTTATAACCGGCTTCCGGATAATTCTTTTTTTAATATTATTGATTTATACAATGAAATAATAGAGTCGAATAATAAAAATAAAATTCAGGGTTTGGAGTTTTATAACGGATTTTGGTCGGATATAGGTTCGCCTGAAAGTTATTGGAATTTGTTAAATAAAATCTCGCTCAATCCCAGTATGTTAGGCGAATTCTTTATTTCTGAAAAAGGAAACGGCGGGCTTGAAATTTTTAAAAAACAGAAAACGGTTTTTATTGAAAGTAAAATTGATAGCAAAATATTCAATTCGATAGTCTTTCAGGACAGAATTATATATGAACAAAAAAACGCGGAGCAATATTTATAAAACCCAAAGTTTGGAATACGACGAATTAATTTCAAAAGAAGATTATAAACGTAATATCCTCAAAACAATTTTGAAGATAGCGGATATAAAAAATAAAATTGTAATCGATTCGGGCGCGGGAACCGGACGTTTATGCGAAACGGTTTTTCCATATGCTAAACGAGTATTTGGTTTCGACATATCGGAAGAAATGCTGGATACGGCGCGGAAAAAATTTTCGAAAAGTCAATTAAAAAAAATCGTTTTTAAAAAATGCGATCATAGAAATATGGATTTGCCCGATAAAACCGCGGATTTGATAATGAGCGGCTGGAGCGTTTGTCATCTCGTAAAATGGAATTGGAAAAACAGAATTAAAGAACTCGATAATGTATTGAAAGAATTTGAGCGGCTGCTAAAAAAAAACGGAACAATAATCATTTTTGAGACGCTTGGAACAGGAACCGCGGAACCGGTACCGCCGACGGATAAATTGGCGGAATATTACGAATCGCTTGAAAAACGGTTCGGATTCAAAAAGAAAATAATTTCCACTGATTATTTATTCGACGATAAAAATCAATGCGAAAGACTGGTAAGTTTTTTTTTCGGACAGGAAACCGTTTCAAAAATTTTTAATAAAAAAATTGTTAAATTTAAAAAAGAAAAGGTTAGAGTTCCCGAATTTACGGGCGTTTGGCATAAAACAATTTAACAGAAAGGCGGCGAAAAAAGTATGATAAAAAAAGAAAAAATAAAAATGCCGGTTCAGGAACCGGAAAAAAGAGTTAAAAATTTTGAAGAAGTGGAACTCGGATTTACAGAAGAGCAGGCGCTCGAGGAAGCGTCAAGATGTCTTCAAT
Organism: bacterium; assembly: GCA_036733285.1. Lineage (GTDB taxonomy): Bacteria > JAGOBX01 > JAGOBX01 > JAGOBX01 > JAGOBX01 > JAGOBX01. Next base: position 2,268 of record DAINAU010000182.1, on the reverse strand, counting down.
GCAAAAATCCGAAATGCGTTGAAGGATGTCCGGTAAAAGTTCAGATTCCCGAATTCATAAAATTAATCTGCGAAAAAAAATACGACGCCGCCGCAAAAAAAATAAAGGAAACCAATTCGCTTCCGGCGGTATGCGGCAGAGTGTGTCCTCAGGAAAGCCAGTGCGAAGGCAAATGCGTATTGGGAAAAAAAGGAGAGCCGGTATCCATAGGCAGACTTGAGAGGTTTGCGGCGGACAATGAAAAAACGGTTTATATACCGGAGATAAAAAAAAATAACGTTAAAGTCGCGGTAGTGGGTTCAGGACCCGGCGGACTTACGGCGGCAAGCGCGCTTGCGCAGAAAGGTTACTCGGTAACAGCGTTCGAGGCTTTAAACAAAGCGGGCGGAGTTTTGACATACGGAATTCCGGAATTCAGACTTCCAAAAAAAATCGTGGAGAAAGAATGCGATTATATTTCTCAACTCGGCGTGAATATTAAATGTAATTATGTAATCGGAAAGATATATACGATAGACGATTTAATTAAAAAAGGATATAAAGCGATATTTATGGCTAACGGAGCCGGATTGCCGAAATTTTTAAATATTTCCGGAGAAAATTTTATCGGCGTATATTCAGCGAATGAATTTTTAACGCGCGTGAATTTAATGAAAAGCTATAAATTTCCCGAATACGACACTCCGATAGACGTTGGTAAAAACGTCGCGGTTTTCGGCGGCGGAAACGTGGCGATGGACGCTTGCAGATGCGCGAAAAGGCTCGGCGCGGAAAATGTGTATTGCGTATACCGCAGGTCGAAAATTGAAATGCCCGCGCGGGCGGAAGAAATAAAACACGCTGAAGAAGAAGGGATAATATTCAATTATTTGACAAATCCGATTAAATTCACAGGCGATTCAAACGACAGAGTTACTGGAGTGGAATGTATCAAAATGGAACTCGGCGAACCGGACGCTTCCGGAAGAAGAAAACCGGTTGAAATAAAAGATTCGAATTTTTTTATGAATATAGACACGGCGATTATTGCTATCGGTCAGTCTTCAAATCCAATAGCGGTTGAAAATCAGCCGGATATTAAAACAAATAAATGGGGCTATATAATCGCTAATGAAATAACTGGAGAAACGTCGAAACTTGGAGTTTATGCCGGAGGAGATATCGTTACCGGCGCGGCTACCGTTATACTCGCTATGGGCGCGGGTCTGAACGCGGCGAAATATATAGACGAATATATCCAAAAAAACAATAGTTGAAAAGCGCTTTAACTACTCGTAATTTTTTGGTTTAGTATCTAATCAATAAATTTCGTATTTACGGCAAGAATATTTTTTGAAACGCTTTGAAACCTCTATAAATTACAGTATCTTGACGCTTTTTCAATTTTCAACTTTTAAAAAGTTGAGGAAATCGCGAAACGATTTCCGAATATTATATAAAGCCGAATTTCCGGAAAAGGATTAAGAGCAAATTATACGGTTATCCTTTTCCGATGAAATTCTGCTTAGGCTTTCCCGCATTATGGGTAATCAGGTCGTATAATTCTCGTATTACCCCGTATCCTCCTTTTGTTTTAAAAATATATTTAGATATTTTTTTTATTGAAGGATGCGCGTCGGAAGGGCACGTCGGCAAACCTGATATTTTCATCGCTTCCAAATCATTTATGTCGTTTCCGATATATAGAATTTCGGACGTTTCAATCTTTAATTTTTTTGCGATTTTACAAAGCGTCAGTTTTTTATTTTCAGTTCCGGAATAAATTTTAATTTTGAGTTTTTTTGCTCTGGATTTTACTATGTTATTTAATTCGGAAGTGATAATCAACTGATTCAAACCAAGCTGTGAAATCATTCTTACAGACATTCCGTCGCTTCGGTTGACGAAAACGGCTTCGTCTCCATTACTGAAAACAAGGGCTCTGTTATCGGTCATAACTCCGTCAAAATCATAAACCAATAAACTGATTGAGGCGTTTAATATTAGCATAAAAAAATATTATATAAGCGGCGGTTTTTTGTCAAGAAATAAAAAACCTAGAGTTCTCTGCTCTCTTCGATCTCACATCCAAAAAGTTCCACTTTTTTACCGGATGTTTAGGCGGCGCGGTCAGTAAAAAAAACTAATCTTTTTTAGTTTATAAATAAAATTTGATTTGTTTATAATAAAATTCAACCGCTAATGCGGTTGAATTTTAAATAACCGCAGGCGTAAGTAAGCAAGTAAAAATAACATCCCTTATTTATTAGGTGATATTTTATAATTCCA
>DAINAU010000181.1:0-8222 GCA_036733285.1 bacterium | reverse complement strand
TTTTGTCCGATGTTTTGCTTACAATGCCTAATAAATTGTTAAATTATTTTTTTTAAATTTCCATTTCTTTGGACTGCGCCCGTCGGCAATATAAAAATAAAAAAAATATATTGACTTAGATTATTTTCAAAGTATAATATCACTGAAAATTTTATTATTTTAAATATAACTTATTTATTTAAAATATGTTTGAGGAGGGTTTTTATTATGGCGACCAAAATAGCTATAAACGGATTCGGAAGAATAGGAAGACTGGTATTAAACGCAATGATTGAAAAAGGAGAACTTGGAAAAAACATAGACGTTGTCGCAGTTGTTGACGTAAGCACAGACGCTTCGTATTTCGCGTATCAATTAAAATACGATTCTGTTCACGGTAGATTCAATGGAAAGTTAGGGAGCGAAAAAAGTTCCCCCGACTTAAAGGAAGACGATATATTGATTGTTAATAATCATAAAATCAAGTGCGTAGCGGCAACTAAAGACCCGTCGCAACTTCCTTGGAAACAATTAGGAGTTGAAATAGTTATAGAATCCACAGGATTGTTCACCGATTCAGAAAAAGCAAAAGGACATTTAGCCGCAGGCGCAAAAAAAGTATTGATTACGGCTCCGGGAAAAGGCGACGTTAAAACATTGCTGATGGGAGTTAACGATAACGAATACGATCCCGCTAAACATCATATAATTTCAAACGCGTCATGCACTACAAATTGTTTAGCGCCTGTAGTTCACGTAATTTTAAAAGAAGGTATTGGAATTGAAACCGGTTTAATGACCACAATACATTCTTTAACCGCGACTCAAAAAACAGTCGACGGTCCTTCAAAAAAAGATTGGAGGGGCGGCAGAGCGGCTTCGATAAATATTATTCCTTCAACAACCGGCGCCGCAAAAGCGGTAGGCGAAGTTATTCCGGCAGTTAAAGGAAAATTAACCGGTATGGCGTTCAGAATTCCTACGGTAGACGTTTCCGTAGTTGATTTGACTTTCCGTTCAGTTAAAGACACTTCCATAGAAGAAATCGACGCTTTGCTGAAAAAAGCCTCGACTACCTATTTGAAAAATATCTTAGGCGTTTCTGACGAAGACGTTGTTTCATCGGATTTCATTCACGATGAACGTTCTTCAATTTACGATTCAAAAGCCACATTGCAAAATAATTTCAAAGGCGAAAAAAGATTTTTCAAAATCGTGTCGTGGTATGACAACGAATGGGGTTATTCCTGCAGAGTCGTTGATTTATTAAAAGTCATTTGTTCAAAATTATAATTTTGAACCGATTAGTTCAGTATAAAAAAACACGCAATCCGGAGGCAAAATTATGAACAAGAAAAATGTCAGCGACGTTAATTTTAATGGGCAACGCGTTATTATGCGGGTTGATTTCAATGTTCCGTTAAAAGACGGCGTAATTCAAGACGATACGAGAATTACCGCGGCTTTGCCGACTATAAAATACGTTTTGAACAATTCGCCGAAATACTTAATATTGACGTCGCATCTCGGCGATCCTAAAAAGGATATGCAGAAAGCAAAAGACAAAGCTGAAAAAAGCGGAAAACCTTTTGACGAAAAAAAATACATCGACGGAAAACATAAAATGTTTCCGGTTGTGAAAAGGTTATCCGAACTCCTTGGAAAACCCGTAAAATTGGCTCCGGCTTGTATGGGCGCCGAAACTGAAGCTATGGTAAAAGAATTAAAAGACGGCGATATATTGATGCTGGAAAACACAAGATTTCATAAAGAAGAAACCTCTAAAGACGCGGCGGAACGGGAAAAAATGGCTAAAGCCCTTTCTCTTTACGCCGACGTCTACGTTAACGACGCATTCGGGACCGCGCATCGTCCGCACGCTTCAACCGAAACAATAACTAAATTCATAAAAACCGCGGTCGCCGGATATTTAATGGAAAAAGAAATTAAGTTTTTATATAACGCGGTCAACAATCCTGAACGTCCGTTTGTCGCCGTTCTGGGCGGAGCTAAAGTCGCGGATAAAATCGGAGTAATAAAGAATTTATTGACAAAAGTAAATTCTATAATCATAGGCGGCGGAATGGCTTATACTTTTTTTAAAGCGAAAGGATATGAAATTGGAAAATCTTTACTCGACGCAGACAACGTTGAATTTGCAAAAACAATGATTGACGAAGCTAAAGCAAAAGGCGTAAAGCTTCTTCTTCCCGTTGACACTGTCGTGGCGGATAAATTTCCGATAGGATTGCCGCAGGGTGAAAAATTGACATTCAAAACCGTTGACAGCGATAAAATTCCGGCCGATATGCAGGGACTCGATATCGGCGAAAAAACCGCTTCATTATTTGCAGACGAATTGAAAAACGCGAAAACTGTTGTTTGGAACGGACCTATGGGAGTTTTTGAAGCGGACGAATTCGCAAAAGGAACTTTAGCGATAGCTAAAGCGCTTGCAGAAATTAAGGGAACAACTGTCATAGGCGGCGGAGACTCCGTTTCAGCCGTTAAAAAATTAGGATTATCCGGCAAAATGACGCACATATCTACTGGCGGAGGAGCTTCTTTAGAATTTTTAGAAGGAAAAGATTTGCCCGGAGTCTCGGCTTTAAACAACAAATAGAATCGCTAATTCTATTTTTAATTTTAAAATGAAAATATGGCAGTATGTTTTTATTTGTATAAAATAATTATGATTGGAGGCTGATTATGAGAAAACCGTTTATTGCGGGCAATTGGAAGATGTATAAAAATTTAAAAGACTCAAAAATGCTTGCTATTAATTTGAAAAATAAATTAATTGGCGTAAAAGACGCGAATATCGCAGTATGCGTCAATGCAGTTTGTTTGGAATCGGTTGCTCAAATATTGAAAGAATCAAATATTTCAACCGGAGCTCAGAATATGTATTTTGAAAAAGAAGGCGCTTTTACAGGCGAAATTTCCGCCGATATGATTTTAAGCGCAGGCGCTCAATATGTTATACTCGGACATTCGGAACGAAGACAATATTTCAAAGAATCGGACGAATTAATAAACAAAAAAATCAAGTCCGCTTTAAACGCCTCTCTTTTACCAATTTTTTGTATTGGCGAAACGCTTGACGAACGCGAAAAAAATATTACTTTTAAAATAATCGATAATCAGCTCCAAATTGGATTAAAGGACGTCAACGCGGAGAATATGCAAAAAATAACAATCGCTTACGAACCCGTCTGGGCTATCGGCACAGGTAAAACCGCCACAAAAGAACAAGCTCAGGAAGTCCATAAACACATTAGAGACTGGTTAAAAAATCAATACGGTCTTGAATGTTCCGAAAAAATTATTATTCAATACGGCGGAAGCGTGAAGCCTAATAATATCGCGGAACTAATGAATCAAACGGATATAGACGGCGCGCTTGTGGGCGGAGCTTCGCTTGATTGCGATAGTTTTTCCGCAATCGTTAAATTTAAATAATTTGTTTTTTTTTATTATTATATTATTATTTGAAAGCAAAACCTTAATTTGGCTGGGAGTATAAAAAATGTTCACTTTACACACATTTATCTTGATTATTCATATTCTTGTTTGCGTAGAACTCATTATTGTCGTTCTGCTGCAGGTTGGAAAAGGAAATTCTTTAGGAGGACTGTTCGGAGGTTCTTCTCAAACCGTATTTGGAACTCAGGGCGAAACTGTAATGTCTAAAGTCACCACGTTTTCCGCAATAGCGTTTATGATAACTTCGATAGTTTTAAGTCTAATCCCCGCAGGTCATTCGGTAATAAAAAAATCTCCGCCAATTAATGTTCAAACTCAATCTCAACCGCAGCAGCAATCGCAACCGGTTGACGCCGGCAAATCAAATCCAAACAACGTTCAACCCTCGGCGGCGGTTCAATCTGCGGTTAATCAAACTCCGGTTAGTCAGCCTCAGGTTCAATCAACTCCTCCTGCGGTAACCAAGCAAGAGGTTCAAACTCAAATTCCGGTTCAACAATCGCAACAGTCAGCGCCTCAAACGCAGACGCCGCGAAACGCTGCGCAGACCCAGAATCAAAACGCTCAACCTAATAAATAAAAATACCCGGCGACATTTTCCTTTTATTAAATTAATCGGATGTTGCCGGTTTTTTTTATCAAAATTCAAATTCTGAAAATTCTAATATTTACTATAAATATCTGAAATGACGGCTAAAAAGTTTATTCGGATTATTGGTACGATTTCTGGCTGGGACCTCAAGTTTGAGCGCGCTTCCAAAAAGTTCCACTTTTTTACTGGCTGTTTAGGCGGCGCGCAGTCAGTAAAAAAAAACTAATCTTTTTTTTAGTTTTCTAAATAAAATTTGATTTGTTTTTAATAATTTTCAACCGCGAACGCGGTTGAATTTCAAGTAACCACAGGTGAAACCTGCGGTATAAAAGCGCTTGAATATCCAACCCTGAAAGGGTTGAATTTTATAATGCCTTGAAATTCGACGCTCTTTGCAACTTGTCGCAACTTTTAGCGTCGTTAATTTAATATTTACTTTTCATATAAACAACTGGGAATGATATACGAAAAGTTTATAAAATTTATTGGAACAATTTCTGACTGCGCTCCTCAAGTTTCGGGTTAAAAAAAACGATGTTGACAGAAAAAAAAAATATTGTAATATTCTATTAGTTTTTGACCAAAAACCATAATTTATATAAGGATTTTTTTATGAAGATTTCAAAAGCCAAAAAGATTTTAACCGATTCGATTTGTCCTTCTTACGGAGAAAGACGGCTTATTTTACAGAGCGGCAAAGGTTGTTGCGTTTTTGACGCCGCCGGAAAAAAATATATTGATTTATTAAGCGGAATTGCCGTAAGTTCAATGGGGCATTCAAATAAAAAAGTATGCGAAGCAATTAATGCTCAAGCTCAGAAATTGATACATACTTCTAATTTGTATTACAATATTCCTCAATTGACGCTTTCGGAAAAATTGTCAAAAAACCTTAATCATGAATATAAAATGTTTTATTGCAACAGCGGCGCCGAAGCAAACGAATCAGCGATAAAACTTACAAGAAAATTCACGGGCAATCCTGAAAAATCCGGAATTATCACGTTTAAAAATTCTTTTCACGGCAGAACGTTAGCGACTGTAACGGCTACCGGTCAGCCTAAATATCATAATCCCTTTAAACCTCTTCCTCCTGATTTTTATTACGCTGAATTCAATAGCATAGAATCGGTAAAAAAATTAATTAACCGCAAAACTTCGGCGATAATGATTGAATTGATTCAATGCGAAGGCGGCGTCAATATTGCCTCTAAAAAATTTGTGAAAGAACTTGTTAAATTATGTTCGGAAAATAAAATCTTATTAATTATTGACGAGGTTCAGACTGGAACCGGCCGAACCGGTAAATTCTTTTGTTTTGAACATTACGGAATAAAACCAGATATAGTCACCATAGCCAAAGGCATAGCCGCCGGCGTGCCTATGGGAATTATGTTTGCAAAAAAAAATATTGCGGATGCTTTTGCTCCCGGAGATCATGCTTCGACTTTTGGCGGCGGACCTCTCGCCTGCGCAGCGGCAAAAACTGTGGTCGAACATTTAAACAAGAACAATTTATTAAAAATTCTTCAAAACGGAGAATATTTCAAGAAAAAAATCGAGGATTTAAAACATCCGCTTGTTAAAGAAGTCAGAGGCATAGGATTGATTATAGGAATCGAACTGAAGCAAGAATGCGGCAATGAAATCCAATTAAAATGCGAAGAAAACGGTTTGCTGACTAATTCAATTCATAATACCGTTATTCGTTTAGTTCCGCCTTTGATTATTGATAAAAAAATAATCGGCGAGTCTGTTAAAATATTAAAAAAATCGTTTGATAACATTTATTTAAAATATAAAGGCGGTGAGCATTTATGATGGAAAATTTAATTTCTATACACGATTTATCAGTTGAAGATATTAAACAAATTTTTAAAACAACGGCAGAATTAAAAGAAAAACTGAAAAATGGAGAAGAATTCTTGCCTTTAAAAGGAAAATCACTTGCAATGATTTTTGAAAAACCCTCTACAAGAACAAGAGTTTCTTTTGAAGTGGGAATGTTTCAGCTCGGCGGACACGCGTTATATTTAAATTCTAACGATATACAATTAAGACGCGGAGAATCCATAGGCGATACGGCAAAAACTCTTTCAAGATACGTAGATGCGATAATTATCCGAACTTTTGCTCACAACAACGTTATAGATTTAGCTTATCAGGCGGATGTTCCTGTAATAAACGCGTTAAGCGATTTACTGCATCCCTGTCAGGCGCTTGCGGATTATTATACCGTATTTGAAAACCGAGGAAAACTTCAGGGATTAAAAATAGCGTATGTGGGCGACGGAAACAATGTGGCTCATTCATTAATGTATGGAGCCGTTAAAATTGGAATGGATATTAGTTTGGCTTGCCCCAAAGGTTACTTCCCTAACGAACATATTGTTGAAAAAGCCATTGAAGACGCCAATCATTCAAAATCTAAAATCGAAATTACCGAGGACCCTTACGCAGCCGTAGCTAACGCGGATGTTATTTATACGGACGTATGGGCGAGTATGGGACAGGAAAAAGAAAGCGAACAACGAAAAAAAATATTTCAGCCGTATCAGATTAATCAAAAATTAGTGGAAGCTTCAAAAAAAAGCGACGTTTTAGTAATGCATTGTCTTCCGGCTCATAGAGGCGACGAAATAACCGACGAAGTTATTGACGGACCAAACAGCGTTGTTTTCGACGAAGCTGAAAATAGATTGCACGTCCAAAAAGCCATATTATATCTTTTAATAACTGAAAATTTAAAAAAGAAAAATTCAAATAAGCAATGTTAAAAAATAAAAAGTTTCGGGCCGGAATATTTACATTAATTTTAATTTTTGTAATTATTCCGTCCGTCTTTTTAAAACAATATCTGATAAAACTTAAAATCAATGAAATAATCAACTCGTCAAAAAATTTAATTGAATCGGGAAACACAGAAAAAATCCTCGATTGCTTCTCGCAAAAATATTTTGACGCTCAAAAAATATCCAAAACGGATTTCAAAAAAATTTTGTCCTCAAACAAACGCTTTTTTGAAAAATCAAAAATCACAATTTTAAAGAAGGATTTTGATAAAATCGAATCTGATACTGTGGAACTTAAATTAAAAGCGCTTATTAAATTTAATTCAGAGATTTATGATAATATAGACGGTCTTGAATCTATACGGATAATTTTCACCAAACAACACGATTCTCTTTCTGATAATAATAAAAAATGGCTCGTATCGAAAATTCTTAGACTTGAAAAATATTAATCCAAAAACCGCATTATAATTTTTTTAATCTTCTAATGCGGTTTGTTGGATTAATTTATCTTATCTGATTATTATAAACTTCCGAACTACTTTTCCCAATGTTCCGTTATCAATTACAGCTATATAAACACCGCTTGCTACTTTCTCGCCTTTTTTATTTTTGACGTCCCATTGATAATAATGATTCGAAGTAATTCCCGCCGGAATTGTAATACTTCTAACCAATTCGCCGTTTACAGTGTAAATTTTAATACTTGCGCCTTGATTATCGTCAATGCTAAAGAAAATTCCCGTATTGTTAGTTCCGTTAAATTCTTCGCCGGTTTCGGGATTCCCATCGTTTGGTTTAAACGGATTAGGATAAACTACTATTGAATCTGACGTTAACGGCGTTTGCGGAGCTAAACTTCTGATAGTCTTAAACGGACAATAGATTGAAAAATGCGCTAATAAAACCGATATTGTTTTATTTTCAATATCAATTTTATATCCCTGAGTTCCATCCTCCCATTTTACGCATAAACCTGGAACCGTAGTTACTTCTTTCCATTGTAAATTAATTGGATCCAACCAAAAGATTCCCAATTCTTGAACATTTTTAATACCCATCTTAGAATAATCAACTAATATGCGTTTAGGAACTCCCGGCGACGCGCTTAAATCATTTCCGCTATTATCTTTGATGAAAAATTCAACTGCTCCAGATAAAGTATTTTCATAATCCAATACATTATTAGGCAATACTGCCGAAGTAATTAATGAACCCGGAGTCGTGTCAGGAACTTGAACTATTAAAGCGGAACCAACCGGTTGATTTTTCAAATCAACTTGCACCGACCAAATAACTTCTTCAGACGGCATTACCGCTCTAGCGGTTAATACTTTATTATCGTCGGTCGTTGATATTTTTACGCTTGAATA
>DAINAU010000180.1:0-8285 GCA_036733285.1 bacterium | reverse complement strand
TCTTATTTATTTTTAATGACTTAGCTGATTTGACTTCTGGTTATGTGAATTTATGAACTATATTCGGAGCCGCTTCAGTCATACTAAATACGGATTCGCGCGCATAAAGGGTTGAATTTAATACTGTCTTGAAATTCGACCCTTATTCAGGGTCGTTTTCATATTTTTTTATTAACCGTTGATTTCATCAACGGCTATGTAAAATTCGACGCTCTTTGCAACTTGTTGCAACTTTCAGCGTCGTTAATTAAAATTTACTTTTCACATAAACACCTCAAATGATATGCGAAAAGTTTATTAAAATTTTTGGAACAATTTCTGACCGCGATTCAGCTACTATATAAATAAAATTTATGATTGACAAATTATTAAAATATTAAAAAATGTATTATTAAAATTTAAAATTATTTTAAGGAGTCATTTAAAATGTTAAAAAAATTTTTTATCAGTTTATTTTACTGTATGTTTTTTTTGAGTTTGGCAAGTTGCTCTAAACCCGCGGCTGAACAACAGCAGCCGCCTGCGGAACAAACTGCGCCAGCGCAGAAAAGTCCTTTGAAAATCGACGTAGTCTCTTTTGAAGACGACAACAAAGACGACACTTATGTAACCGAATATATTACGGTTATGAAATCTTTACTTGCTGAGAATGGAATAATAGAAAATCAGGATTATACAGTAAGAATGAATTCGGCTCAAAGCGAAATGAGCAATATACCGGCTTTAATCGACCTTGCAAAAAACGATAAAGCAGGTTTGCTTATAACATTTCATGCGCCTGTTTTATATAATGCCATACAAAAAGCGCCCGAATTAAAAAAAGTATTCGCCATAGTCAGTAATCCGTTCGTATTGGGCGGCGGCAAATCCGATACCGACCATTTGCCTAATCTTTGCGGTATGTATTTTAAAAGTCCGATTGACGGGCTGCTGGATTTAATTAAAGAAGCTTCGCCGAAAATTAAAAAAATCGGCGTGGTTTTCACAATCGGCGAGGATGAATCAGTTGCATATAAAGATGAACTCGCAAATATTGCTAAGTCTAAACATATTGAAATAGTATCTCAAGGTTACGCGACGATGAACGAAATCGTTGACGCGGTTAATTCGTTGATTACTAAAAAAATTGACGCTTTGATTCATATTCCCGACGCTAATGACGAACGAACGCTTGTAGTTTTATCAAAATTATCCGAAACCAAAAAAATTCCAATGTTCGGGTTAATTGGAGATCCGAATTTAAAAGCCGTTATTTCTTATTCTGCCGGCGGCAAAGAAGTCAAACAAAGATTTGCTTCGATAGTTTTACGGGTTTTGAAAGGAGAAGATATAAATTCTATGCCGTTTGATAATACCGAAACTATTCAAAAAAGAATTAAGATAGATAAGAAAACTGCGAAAAATATCGGTTTTAAAATTCCCGATTCAATAATGAAAAAAGCGGATCAGATTATCGAATAATATTATTGTTTTGTTCACAACTGTCCAGTAAAAAAATGAAAACCAATAATAGTTATGAAAAATTATAGCTTTTCCGGTTTATTCGGCTATGCTATATCCATTTTTTTATTTTATAAAATTGGTATGTGCCTACGGCTATAGCGAACGACAAAAGGAAAAAAGACACATAAGATAGAATCCAGTTTTCTTTTGTAACGCCGGTTATGAACGACCATTCGGACATTCCGCCTATTCCGGACAGCAAAGTTAAAGGAAGAAAAATGGTTGTTATAAAAGTAAGCCTTTTCATTACTTTATTCATTTTATAAGAAGAAATCGAGAGATGCGCGTCAAGGGTGTCGTTTCCCATCTCTATGTAATCGGCGAGAATGTTTTTTATTCGCTGAAGATTATTCACTAAATCGTTGAAATAAATTGAACTGTTTTCGGAAAAATATTTTTTTTCATATCTCATAAATTCATTCATTACGGACAATTGAGGGAGCAGGGTTTTTTTTAAAATTGAAAGGCTTCTTTTTAATTTGTAAATGTCGTTTATAGTGTCATGCTCCGTCGAGGTCAACACTTCGCTTTCCACCTCGTTTAATTTTCTTGAGATTTGTTTCAATACGGGATAATAACTGTCCACCATAACCGAGAGTATATCGCAAACAAGAAAATCCAAACCTTTTATTATATCGGCTTCGCATTTCATCGCTTTGTTTTTAATATCGTCCAAATGCGGAATGGGTTTTATATGATACGTTACGAGATAATTGTTTCCGAAAAAAAAGTCCAATTCCCATGTGGCCGCCCGCAATTCTTTTTCATGATAAAATATTGAATGAAACACAATGAATAAATATTTTTCATAGTCGTCGATTTTGGGATGATCAATAAATACGCCGCAATCTTCGATAGTCAAAGGATGAAAATTGAAAAAATTTTTAAGAATCGAATTGATTTCGGATTCGGAAGGGTCGCTTAAATCAAGCCAGACAAATCCTTTTTGAACCGGAAATATTTTTTTTAATTCTTCGAATGATATTTTTTTAGAAAGCTCGCCGTCAAAATATGTTATATCTATCATAGCGCATCCCCCGTCTAAAAATATTTGTCTTTAACTCTATTATTTTTTATAAATCACATTTTCTGAAATCGACGCAATATCCCGACATCCGGTCAGCAACATTGCTTTTTCAAGCTGTTTTTTAATTTCTTCAAGATAAATTTTTACTCCGGTTTCGCCTCCGCCAACGGCGTAGATAATTACGGGTCTGGCGATAAGAACTCCGGAGGCTCCTAAAGCGAGGGCTTTAAGAATATCTTCGCCTGTGCGGAAACCTCCGTCTATGAGAACTGGAATTTTTTTATTAACCGCTCGGGCTATTTCAGGAAGAACGTCTATGGTCGCCGGAAGATTGTCAATAGTTCTTCCTCCGTGATTCGAAACTATTATGGCGGAAGCTCCGCATTCAATAGCTGCAAGCGCGTCTTCAACGCTCATAATTCCTTTTAAAACAAAATTCAAACCAGAATTTTTTATAAGCTGAGATAATTCGGTTATTCCCCTTGATTTGGTTTTATGCCCTTTTGAAGACATTGTGGCGAACATTAAAGCGTCCACGTCGACGCCGATGGTTTTTACAGAATATTTTTTTGCGAACTCGATTCTTTCATATAAATCTTTATCGTAAAACCGCGGTTTGAAAATTGGTATTGCCCAGCCGTTGAACTCGCTTATCGCCTGAAAAATGGTTTTATATTTATTCGTGCTCGCTCCGTCGCCGACAAACGCGATGGTTCCGGATTTGCAAGCTCCGCCGATTACGTGTCTCGAATAATCGAGTTCGGATACGCAGCCGTTCAAATTGGTTACCGCGCCTGTAACCGGAGCTATCATAATCGGCGAATTCAAAGAATAATCGAGAATTTTTACGGAAACGTTTATTTCGTTAATTGAATGAATGACTTGTTGTCTTAAGTTGATTTTTTGAAGCGCCTTTACGTTGTTAATGAAAGTTTGACCCGCTCCGGCGGAACCCATTCCGGGCATTTGCCCGGCGCAGATAACTCCATTGCATATTTTGCAGACTCCGCATACTCCGTATAATTTGCTTTTCGCTCTGTTTTTAATCTGTTCAACCGTAATTTCAGGCGGCGGTCCCACTTCGATATTGATGCAGGACATAGCTTCTTTAATTATGTTTTCGGCTTTTTCGAGAGTTTCGGCGACCGCGATAATATTGCCGGCTTTATCCAGGTTTGATTTTGGACTGTAAATAATATCTCCGATATCGACTTTCATAAAGATATTTTTTACGCCTTTAATTTGCGACGCTTTATCAATTCCTTCTATTTTCAGTATTTGACCCGGATTGGGAATTATCGCTCTCTCGGCGGAATAAAAATAAGAGGTAACTTTTCTAATCAGCGGTTTGACGCCGAGCGCTATTTGAATCGCGTATTTTATTATGCTTTCGCCGGTCGAATACGGAAACGTGTAGGCGGACATAAATCCGCCTGAAAGACGAGCCGCGAGTTCGCCGATTTTAGGTCCGTCTCCGGTAATTTTAATATCGCCTTTTGCGGCGCCTGAATCTATGCCGAGAGCTTTGCATCCTTTCAGCATAACGTCTAAAGATTCCTTGATGATTTCAGGATCGAGCGAAGACGGAAGCGTGTGTCCGATTTCAATAAAATAAGGTTCGCGGGTTATTATTCTGTCCGCGACTCCGTAAATAAGCGGTTTGTTTTCCCATAACAGCATATCAATGCTGAGTTCGGGTCCTTCCATAAATTTTTCTATTATTATTTCGCCGCTTGGGGAAGCGGATTTGGCTTCGGAAAATGCCGCGAATAATTCGTCTTCGGTTGAAACTTTTTTTACTCCGCGAGCGCCCATATTGTCAGACGGTTTTATGACGATTGGAAATCCTAATTTATTTGAAAATCTTACTGCTTCGTCGTATGTCCATATTCCGTAAAAATCGGGAGATGGAACTTTGTGCTTTTTAAATGCCTGCCGCATTTTGATTTTATTAGTGGCGCGTTCCGCGACTTCGAATTTAAGTCCGGGAAGCCCTAAGGCGTTTGACACAGCCGCTACTGTCATCGAAGCGTCGGTGCCGACTGTTATAACTCCGTCGATTTTCATATAAGCCGAATAACTTTTTGCTACGCGCACGGCTCCCTCAATATCTTTGGTGCTCATAACTATCGGTATATCGGCTATCTGCATTCCGATAGCTCCGGAATCGTAATCTAACGCGATTGTTTTTAATCCCATATCGCGCGCGATTTTTATGGCGGGTTCCTGCATTATGCCGGCGCCGATTATCATTAGCGTTTTTTTCATACTAAATATTGTAACATTAAATTAATTATTTGTAAATATAATTATTGCATTTTTCTTTTTTGAGTATATAATATTTTTCCGTTATGAAGACTTTTAAAGGCGGAATACATCCCGAAGACAATAAATCTTTAAGTTCCGGCGCGGCGGTATCAAAAATGCCGGTTGTTGAAAAATTAGCGGTTTCGCTTTCCCAGCATCTTGGCAAACCCGCCGTTTCTTTGGTTAAATCCGGCGATAGAGTCGAATTAGGCGGTCTTATTGCGAAAGCCGACGGATATGTCTCAGCCAACATCCATTCTCCCGTTAGCGGAACCGTGGAATCAATTGAAAATTATCCGCATCCGGTTTCAGGATACGCTCAGGCGATTATTCTTAAAACGGATTTGTCGAAAAATCAGGATTTTGTTTATCCCGCTCCGGCTGATTGGACAAAGTTTAACGCCGATGAAATTAAAAAAAAAATTGCGGACGCCGGAATAGTAGGACTTGGCGGCGCGACTTTTCCGACGATAGTCAAACTATCTCCGCCGCCTGAAAAGAAAATCGATTCCGTGATAATAAACGGAGTCGAATGCGAACCTTATCTAACTTCGGATTACAGATTGATGATTGAACATACCGACGAACTCATAGCAGGAGCCGAAATTATCCGGCGTATAATGAATTCCGCGGATATTTATATAGGAATTGAAGCGAATAAAAAAGACGCGTATGAAAAATTCAAATCGAAAAATTCAATATTAAAACCCGAACTTCTGAAATTGAAATATCCGCAAGGAGCCGAGAAACAATTAATTGACGCTATTCTTGGAAGAAAAATTCCGCCCGCAAAACTTCCTATGGACGTCGGAGCGGTCGTAATGAACGCAGGAACTTTGTTTGCAGTTTATGAAGCTGTGGCATATAATAAACCGCTGATTGACCGCGTAGTAACAGTTTCGGGTCTTGGAATACAAACGCCGAAAAACCTGCTTTGCAAAATAGGAACTTTATGGTCGGATATAATAAAACATTGCGGCGGATTTTCCAATAATTCTAAAACCGTTCGGCTATTGCTCGGCGGACCTATGATGGGATTCGCGCAATTTACGGATTCCGTTCCGGTAATCAAAGGCTGCTCGGGAATACTTGCCTTAACTGAAGAAGAAGCGGTTTACGTTGAAGAACAACCGTGTATAAGATGCGGAAAATGCGTTCGCGGGTGCCCGATGAAATTAATGCCTTGCGAATTGAATAGAGCTATGGACTATAACGATATTGAAACTCTCTATAAATTGAATATAACCGATTGCATAGAATGCGGCTCGTGCGCTTATATTTGTCCCGCAAATAAAAAAATTATTCAAAAAATAAGAAAATATAAAATTAAAGTTATGGAATGGGCGAAAAAAAATGTCGGAAACAAATAAAATAGAAATGTTCGAAGTGTCGGCGTCGCCTCATATAATAAAAACTGAAACAGTAAGAACAATAATGCGGGACGTCATTATCGCATTAATTCCGGCGATTGCGGTTTCATTTGCGGTTTTTAGATGGCCGGCTTTATATGTTATAGCTTTGACAACCTTATTCTGCGTTTTAATAGAATTTGTTTTTTCAAAATTGATATTGAAAAAAAACACGGTTTCGGATTTATCCTGCATTGTTACCGGTATTCTGCTTGCGATGAATCTGCCGAGCAATGTTCCTTGGTGGATTATGCTCGCCGGTTCTTTTTTTGCCATAGTAATCGGAAAACTGGTTTTTGGAGGCATTGGTCAAAACCCGTTTAATCCCGCGCTTGTAGGCAGAGTCGTATTATTGGTTTCATGGCCCGCTTTAATGACTACATGGCCGGCTCCGGATGTTCCGAAAAATTTTTCGGATTTGTTCAAGAATCCCGACGCGGTTACTGCTGCCACGCCGCTTGGAGTATTAAAAGCCGGCGGAACAAAGGCTCTTGATGAAAATCGTCCGGACGCGGAAAAAACATTTGCTTCGCTTAAAGCGGGATATGAAAAATCGGATTCGGATAAAAACGAATATTCCATTTCAAAAAAAGCGCCTTTATACTTGAATTTATTTTTGGGTAATTGCGGAGGGTCGCTCGGAGAAATTTCCGCTCTGGCTTTAATTATCGGCGGCATATATTTATTTTACAAGGGGCATATTACATTTCATATTCCGGCGAGTTATCTTACGACTGTTATCGTAATATCCGGAATTTTTTGGATTGCGGACAGCGCGAAATATGCCGATCCGCTTTTTCATATTTTGTCCGGAGGCGTAATGCTCGGCGCTCTTTTTATGGCGACTGATATGACCACGACTCCTATTGCCGCTTCGGGTATGATTATTTTTGGAATTGGTTGCGGATTGATAACTATGACGATTAGATTATTCGGCTCTTATCCGGAAGGGGCGTCTTTTTCAATATTGATAATGAACGCTCTTACTCCTTTGATTGATAGATATGCAAAACCAAAACGATACGGAGTTTAAATATAAGTTATGAAACCTATCATAGTTTTAACTGTAATATGTTTAATATCGGGTTTTTCTCTGGCTTATGTCAATAAAATCACTTTTCCAAAACGAACTGAAAACGCAAATCTTGTTTTAGAAAACGCCAAAAAAGAGGTTTTATCTCAAGAAATTATTTCAAACTTGTCTGAAATAAAAGAACTTGCATCCGAAGCCGGAGTTAAATTTTATAATGTGTCGGATAAACAGGGCAACCGAATCGCGTTGATAGCGGAATTTGCGGGTAAAGGATATGCGGGAGATATAAAGCTTCTTGCTGGAATCAGTCTCGATAATAAAATACTCGGACTAAAACCGTTAGCCCATAATGAAACGCCCGGACTGGGAGCGAAAATAACTGAGATTAATGAGAATCTTTCTAATAAATTGAAAGAAAAAAACAATAATATAGACATAAAAAAACCGTGGTTCTGCGAACAATTTAAAGGAATATCGGCTGATTTAATAAAATTGAAAAAAGACGGCGGAGCCATAGACGCTATCACCGCTTCCACTATATCTTCGAGGGCTGTAACAGAAGCCGTAAACAAGGTTTTAAAAATCAGTCTGAATTTAAATGTTTCCGGTAAATAAAAAATGAAACAAAAGCCTAAACGATTTGAATGCCTGCTGTCCGCGCCTTCATTTGTTTGGCTTATTGTTTTTTTCATAATTCCTCTGATTATAATACTCGCAATATCGTTTAGAAACGCCGACCATTTCGGAGGCATAGGAGAAAATTGGGTTTTAACAAATTTCCAAAAAATTATAGAATCGGATTATTCGACGATTATGTGGAGAACGGTTTGGTTGAGCTTTGCAGCCACTTTAATCTGCGTTTTAATTTCTTTGCCGGCTTCTTATTATCTCGCGAGAATGAGAAGAAAATGGCGGAATTTGCTTTTGATTCTGATAATAGTTCCGTTCTGGACTAATTTCAGACAACCCGAAGTCAGGGGAACGAATCTGATACCATATTGAAAAA
>DAINAU010000179.1:0-8317 GCA_036733285.1 bacterium | reverse complement strand
CTTGATTTTACCTATGTTTTGATGTGTTATGATGTTAAATGATTATATATGACGCAGGTTTTAAAAAATAGTGGCGGAGAAAGGGGGATTCGAACCCCCGGTGGGTATTAGCCACACACGCTCTCCAGGCGTGCACCTTAAACCGCTCGGTCATCTCTCCGGAAAAATAGTAAAGAAATTATTGGTTCTGTATAAAAAAATATGACCGGACATATAATATATTGTCCGGTCAATAATATCGTTTAGATGTTCTTTCCGCAAAAGCGGTATTTTAATCAATATCTGTCGGCGCTGCCTAAAACATTTTTATTTTTGTGCATATATAATTGTTTTAAAGCTTCGCGCGCAGGTCCGAGATATTTACGAGGATCAAATTCGCCCGGTTTTTCGTTGAAAACTTTTCTAATGGCTCCGGTCATTGCAAGTCTGCCGTCGCTGTCAATGTTTATTTTGCAAACAGAGGATTTAGCCGCGCGTCTTAATTGTTCTTCGGGAACTCCGAACGCGTTATCCATTTTACCGCCGTTATCATTTATGATTTTAACCCATTCCATTGGAACGGAAGAAGCTCCGTGAAGAACTATAGGAAATCCGGGGAGACGGCGTTGACATTCTTCGAGAATATCAAAACGTAATTCGGGAATATCCTCGACGCGCGAAACCTTGAATTTATAAGCTCCGTGCGAAGTTCCAATAGAAATAGCGAGACTGTCGACTCCGGTTTTTTTAACGAAATCTTCAACCTGTTGGGGATCAGTATAATGAGAATGTTCAGATTGAACTTCGTCTTCAATGCCGGCAAGAACTCCAAGTTCGCCTTCAACTGTAACGTCGTATTTATGAGCATAATCAACAACTTTTGAAGTTAAAGCGATATTTTCTTCAAACGGAAGATGAGAACCGTCAATCATCACAGACGAGAACCCCGATTTAATGCAGGAAACGCATAAATCGAAACTGTCGCCGTGGTCAAGGTGCAGAGCCACAGGTATATCCGAACCGGCGTCTTTTATTATAGCCGTAGCTCCCATAGCCATATATCTCAATAAAGTCTGGTTCGCGTATTCGCGTGCGCCTTTTGAAACCTGAAGAATAACCGGCGATTTTGTTTCGATACAGGCGGTTATAATCGCTTGAAGCTGTTCCATATTATTAAAATTATAAGCTGGAACCGCATAACCTTCTTTCATAGCTTTTTTGAACATTTTTTTCGTGTTGACTAATCCTAATTTTTTATAAATGCTTCCCATAATTAACCTCCGAAAAATTTTCTTTAAATAAAACGCAACAGATAAATTTGCATAACCTAATATTTAAACAGAATTATTTGTCGATCTATAAAATAATAAAAAACTTCATCTAAATATTACAATAATTTGCCGGTTAAGTCAAATATTATTTTTTTTTAAAATTTTTGTTTTTCATATTTTGACCTTTAAACGAATTGTTTCTTTTATCGCGATAGTTGTTGCGGTTATTTCCCGAACGGTTTCTAACGAATTTTTTTTCAGTAAAACTTGAAACTCCGGAAAAATTTTGATTGTTGTCAAAACCTGTATTTTCGTTATCCATAGAGATTTTCAACAAAGCGGCGGCAATATCCAAAGCGGAGAAATCATAACCCATAAGTTTTTCTACAAGTCCGGCATATTTGGAATGAGAGTTTTCATTTATAATTTTTTTAATTTTAATCGAATAAGCATTTAATCTTGTTTCGTCCAATTCGTCAAGCGTAGGTATGTTTTGACGGAACACTTTTAAACCGTATGTTTTTTCAATTCTTTTTAATCCGAAAATTTCTTTACCAACGATGAACGTAAAAGCTTTACCTGATTTGCCAGCCCTGCCGGTTCTCCCAATTCTATGAATATAATCTTCGTCGTCTCTGGGTAAATCATAATTAAACACGGCTTCGACATTATTAACGTCGATACCGCGTCCGGCTACGTCTGTCGCCGCTAATATTTCAACGCTGCCGCGTCTGAAACCGTTCATTACTTTTTCACGCTGAGTCTGACTCATATCTCCGTGAAGTCCTTCGGCGAAATATCCGCGCGTTTTTAAAACGTCAACCAGATAATCTACTTTAGATTTTGTATTGCAGAATACAAGACCTAATTTAATATTTTGAAAATCTATTAAACGCGATAAAGCTTCGGGTTTTGATTTTTCATTGATTTCGTAATAATACTGGTCGATTTTCGGCGAATTAATTTTTTGATTTGTCACATCGATTTTAATAGGATTTTTCTGATAGCGTTTCATAAGTTTCAGGATTTCATCAGGCATTGTGGCGGAGAGCATAATAGTCTGCCGATCAATCGGAACGTTTTTCAATATTTTTTCAATGTCGTCCCTGAAACCCATATTAAGCATCTCGTCGGCTTCGTCTAAAGCCGCTATTTTAACTGTGTCAAGTTTTAAAGAAGAACGGGTTAAATGGTCGATTGTTCTGCCCGGTGTTCCAATAATAATCTGAGGTTTTTGTTTAAGCAATCTTAATTGCCTGCCGATTTCCTGCCCCCCATATACTGCCGCAGCCGTTATACCGGTATGATATTTTAAAAGTTTTCTGAATTCTTCAGTTACTTGTATAACCAATTCGCGAGTCGGGCATAAGACTAAAACCTGTAATTCTTTTTTAGAAAAATCGATTTTTTCAATCGCAGGTATGGCAAACGCGGCGGTTTTCCCGGTTCCTGTTTGAGCCTGAGCTATTATATCCTTTCCTTCAAGCAGATAAGGAATAGCTTCGGATTGAATAGGCGAAGCTTCTTCAAATCCCATCTCCTCGATGGCTTTTAGCGTTTTACTTGAAATTTTAAAATCTTTAAAATTAGATTTTTTCATAATTATATTCCTTAAAAAATAAATAAATTTAAAAAATAAGACGGATAACTTTAGAATGAATCAGACAAAAAATAACAATATTTCAAGGAAAATATTGGTTAGTTTGAAGATAATGATTATTACTGAAGATATAAATCCTAATATTTTTGTCTTATTATAAATACAAAAAAAAAAAAATCAATATTTATTTTAAAATAAATTAAATATTCATTGTTTCATAATTGTTTTTAAGTATAATAAAAATAAAAAATTATCCGGAGCAATGAAATGAAAAAAAATATGATGTTATTTTTTTATGCTATTTTCTTTTTTATAGTTTTTTTTTCTATTTCAAAAGCCGAAGCGTCGATGATAGCGGACACGCTTGTTATATATCAGTTTATTAATGGTTATGAAGCTTCAGCCGGAAACGACGCTGTTGTTTTATACAATCCTACAGACAAAAAAATCGCGACGTCAGGTTATTATATAAAACATGGCAATTCCGCCACTTTATATAATTTATCCGGAGGAGCATATATTTATCCTTATTCATATTATTTGATAGGACAATCTGCAGATTCTACAGTAGAAGGCATACAAGCCGACGAGTTTCAAGGGTGGAGTGTATTGGCATCCTCAACATCTGATAAGGTTTGGATAGGTTTATTTAACGCAAGCGGCGATACGGTTGATTTACTCGGATATGGAAGCAATGCGGCGAATGTTACGGCTGAAGGAACGAAGTTAGGAGTTAATTTATCCACTGGAAATTCAATAATAAGAAAGCCTTCCGATTTATTTTCCTATAAATCAAGCGGAATGATAGATTCTAATAATAATTCCGAAGATTTTGAAAAGATTGATTCGGTTCCGGTTCCGAAAAATTCAATTTCTGATTCTGAAAAAATATGTTTCGTAATAAAAAATATTAATCCGGTTCAGGCAGGGGCAAGTTTTGATATTTCTTGCAGCGCGGTGTTATCAATTCAGAATACGGTATATGGCGATTCTGTTATATTGGATTATACAGGACAAAAGGCGTGGGCAAATATTACAGTTTCGGCAGGAAACATAACTCCGAACACTACCGGAGTATTTGTCAACGGAGTATTGTCGTCTTCAGTAAAAATAACGGGAACTACAGGAAACGTAACAATCACTATTATAGATTCATATTGTACCGGTTCGATTATTGTTAATATATTGCAGGAGTCAGACACGACGCCACCGGATGATATAACCGGAGTGAGAGTAGAGACCGGAAACGGAACGGCGGTTGTGAAATGGACGGCGACGACCGCGGCGGATTCGGCGTATTACGCGATATATTACGATACGCATAACATAACGAACATAACCGCTTCGAGCGTAACGCGCGCGGGGACAGTGGCGGCGGGTTTAGGCGATACGTTTTATCTGATAATAAATCTGACAAATGACAGTCGGTATTATTTTGCCGTGGCGGCATTTGACACGACCGGAAATTATGATTCGATACCGTCGTCGGTTGCGAGCGGAACTCCGGCAGGACCGGCAACGGCGACGGCGCCGTCAATAACGTATCCTTCGGCGCAGGATACAAACGCGGTATCGATAATAGTATCCGGAACGGGAACGCCGAACGATACGATAGCGATATATGTCAATACGTCGCTGAGCGGCGAGACAATAGTATATTCCGATAACAGTTGGAGATACGCGCTGACAACCGGAAACGGATTGACTGCAAATGAAACGAATACGATAAAAGCGCGGGCATACGCGAACGGCAAACTGAGTTCTGACACGGTGAATTTAATAATTTTCATAGATACTGCCGCGCCCTTGATAACAGGGACAATAAATTTTCCGGATACGAATTACAGGAACATATATTATTCGGCAGATATATTCAGGGATTCGAGTCTGATAATTAATTATACGACTGAATTTTCATTAGACAGTATGTTTGCGAATACGGCAACGTATTTATCGTCGTCGTCAAACGTAAGCGTCCGCCTTGATACGGAAGGGACGTATTATGCGAGAATGAAAGCGACCGACAAATATAATCAAACGAGCGCGTATTCAAATACCGATACGTTTATTTTATCATTGCCGAAGATAGCGATAAACGAAATAAACGCGGACAATACGGCGGCGTCCGGAGCTCCCGACGCTAATGGGAACGGAGCAATTGATAACGAGGATGATTTTATAGAAATATATAATTACGGAACAACCGGAGAAAATGTAAGCGGCTGGAAATTTTCGCGACCCGGCAGTTTTGAAATAACACTGCCGCCGATAACCATAGCGGCTAAAGAATATATAACCATATTTGACAGCGCCGACAGCGCAGGATACGCCGTCAAAGGAAGATATTATCTTGATAATGGATTGAATTTTGTGATTTCCGCAACGACATACGCGTTATATGACAATAGCGGAGATACGATAGACGTAATAACAACGACGACAAGCGGAGACGCCGAGATAGACGGAGACCAGTCGATAAGCCGGAATCCGGACGGAACCGGAACTTTCGTCAAATCGTCGCTTGCGCATCCGGCAGGGAAAAAAGCGACGCCGAATCTTCCGTATAATGATATGGACGGATATAATTCCGTTCAAACAAGTTATGCAAAAATAGTATCGGGGGAAACGTTTGAAATAAGTTTTTTAATAACGGCGGACACAAATTGCGGAAGCGGAACATTGGCGATAGATTTGCCGGATTATTTTCCGTCGTTTTCAAAGAACAGTTCCGATTCGGGATATTATGTTTATTCGTCGAGTAAAACTGTGAACAATTCGAATTTTATCGAGCAAAACGACATATTGAAAATAATATTTCCGTCGGATATGCAATACCGCGACACAATAAATATAGTCTATGGTTCGGGCGGAAAAGCTATAGCAAATACCGGTTCGCATTTAACGGACACAATAACATATTACGGCGCGGACAGCAATATTTATGGCGGATTGACAAGAATATCGGTTGAAACCATAACAATAAATTTAAAAGACACGACGCCGCCGGATGATATAACCGGAGTGAGAGTAGAGACCGGAAACGGAACGGCGGTTGTGAAATGGACGGCGACGACCGCGGCGGATTCGGCGTATTACGCGATATATTACGATACGCATAACATAACGAACATAACCGCTTCGAGCGTAACGCGCGCGGGGACAGTGGCGGCGGGTTTAGGCGATACGTTTTATCTGATAATAAATCTGACAAATGACAGTCGGTATTATTTTGCCGTGGCGGCATTTGACACGACCGGAAATTATGATTCGATACCGTCGTCGGTTGCGAGCGGAACTCCGGCAGGACCGGCAACGGCGACGGCGCCGTCAATAACGTATCCTTCGGCGCAGGATACAAACGCGGTATCGATAATAGTATCCGGAACGGGAACGCCGAACGATACGATAGCGATATATGTCAATACGTCGCTGAGCGGCGAGACAATAGTATATTCCGATAACAGTTGGAGATACGCGCTGACAACCGGAAACGGATTGACTGCAAATGAAACGAATACGATAAAAGCGCGGGCATACGCGAACGGCAAACTGAGTTCTGACACGGTGAATTTAATAATTTTCATAGATACTGCCGCGCCCTTGATAACAGGGACAATAAATTTTCCGGATACGAATTACAGGAACATATATTATTCGGCAGATATATTCAGGGATTCGAGTCTGATAATTAATTATACGACTGAATTTTCATTAGACAGTATGTTTGCGAATACGGCAACGTATTTATCGTCGTCGTCAAACGTAAGCGTCCGCCTTGATACGGAAGGGACGTATTATGCGAGAATGAAAGCGACCGACAAATATAATCAAACGAGCGCGTATTCAAATACCGATACGTTTATTTTATCATTGCCGAAGATAGCGATAAACGAAATAAACGCGGACAATACGGCGGCGTCCGGAGCTCCCGACGCTAATGGGAACGGAGCAATTGATAACGAGGATGATTTTATAGAAATATATAATTACGGAACAACCGGAGAAAATGTAAGCGGCTGGAAATTTTCGCGACCCGGCAGTTTTGAAATAACACTGCCGCCGATAACCATAGCGGCTAAAGAATATATAACCATATTTGACAGCGCCGACAGCGCAGGATACGCCGTCAAAGGAAGATATTATCTTGATAATGGATTGAATTTTGTGATTTCCGCAACGACATACGCGTTATATGACAATAGCGGAGATACGATAGACGTAATAACAACGACGACAAGCGGAGACGCCGAGATAGACGGAGACCAGTCGATAAGCCGGAATCCGGACGGAACCGGAACTTTCGTCAAATCGTCGCTTGCGCATCCGGCAGGGAAAAAAGCGACGCCGAATCTTCCGTATAATGATATGGACGGATATAATTCCGTTCAAACAAGTTATGCAAAAATAGTATCGGGGGAAACGTTTGAAATAAGTTTTTTAATAACGGCGGACACAAATTGCGGAAGCGGAACATTGGCGATAGATTTGCCGGATTATTTTCCGTCGTTTTCAAAGAACAGTTCCGATTCGGGATATTATGTTTATTCGTCGAGTAAAACTGTGAACAATTCGAATTTTATCGAGCAAAACGACATATTGAAAATAATATTTCCGTCGGATATGCAATACCGCGACACAATAAATATAGTCTATGGTTCGGGCGGAAAAGCTATAGCAAATACCGGTTCGCATTTAACGGACACAATAACATATTACGGCGCGGACAGCAATATTTATGGCGGATTGACAAGAATATCGGTTGAAACGATAACAATAAATTTAAAAGACACGACGCCGCCCGCTGCAATTTCAAATTTGGCGATTACAGGAAAAACAGGTTCGAGCGTTTCTTTATCTTGGACCGCTTCCGGAAATGATAATAGCATTGGAACAGCTTCGTCGTATCTGATAAAATATTCCACGATTCCTCTCGGCGACACTAATTCATTTTTTAATGCGAATACGGCATATTCAATTGAAAATAAAACTCCGGCAATTTCCGGAACCGCTGAAACTTTTACAGCAATCGGTTTATATCCAGAACAGCAGTATTATTTTTATATTTGCGTTTATGATCAAACGGGAAATATTTCTCCGATAAATTTTGGAATAGTTGCCGATACGACCTCAAACGCATATACTAATCATATTGTCATAAGCGAATTTACGGCAAAAAACGGAGAAGAGTTTATCGAATTATATAATCCTGATAAATCGGATGTTTCGCTTCAGGGGAAATATCTTTGTTACTATTCAAGTTCCAAAAACTGGAATGAGCCATACAAAAAATATTTATTCCCCGACACATCTGTAATAAAAGCGTTCGGATATTTTTTAATCGGATTTGGAGGAGTTCAAAACGCTGATTTTACCGCGGATAACGCTAATGTATTAAATGGAACAGAAGGGTCGATAGGATTATTTGATTTAGATCCTTCAAGCGCGGGAATAGATCAAATACAATCTT
>DAINAU010000178.1:0-8353 GCA_036733285.1 bacterium | reverse complement strand
TTTTCTGTAATGCCATTTTCCTCTAATAAAATATTTTATTCTTTAATTCTGATTTTCGATATTTAATTCTTGACAAAAGTTAATTAATCAATAATAATAATGATTCTGTATAAAATTGAACGGCGAAACAATATATGTTTTTAAAAAAAATAGAAATAATCGGTTTTAAATCTTTTGCCGACAGAGCCCGTCTTGAATTTGGCGACGGGGTTGCGGCGATAATAGGTCCCAACGGTTCGGGAAAGAGCAATATATCCGACGCAATGAAATGGGTATTAGGCGAACAAAGCGTAAAATCGTTGCGCGGAAGTTCTATGGAAGATGTGATATTTAACGGAACCGCTTTAAGAAAACCGTTAAGCAGAGCGAGCGTATCCATAACAATTTCAAATGAAAGAGGAATTCTTCCCATCACTTTTAAAGAAGTAACCGTGACAAGAAGGATATTCAGAGCCGGCGAAAGCCAGTATTTAATAAACGATTCCGAATGCAGGTTAAAAGACGTTGTGGAATTGTTTATGGATACGGGATTAAGCAAAGGGTCATATTCGATAATAAGTCAGGGGCAAATAGGAGCTATACTTACGGCGAATCCATATGACAGGCGGGCAATTTTTGAGGAAGCCGCGGGAATAGTAAAATATAAAACGAGAAAAAAAATAGCCTTAAACAAGTTGGACGCAACAAAACAGGATTTATTGAGAGTGAACGATATATTGCTTGAACTTGAACGTCAGATTCGTTCGTTAAAATATCAGGCGGCAAAAGCTGAAAGATATAAAATTCTGAGCGAACGTCTTGAAAGCGCGGAGATATACGCAAAGTATTTGGAATATGAAATAATCCGGTCTGAAATCGAAGAACTCAAAAAAATACATTTATTAAATTCCGATAAAAAAATCGCAATCGAATCTAAAATTAATTCTCAAGGTTCGGAATACGAGACGGGCAAATTGAAACTTATAGAATTGGATAATGAAATTAATAGGTTGTCGGAAAAAATATATTCGTTAAGCGAAAATATAAAAACCGGCGAATATAAAGTTTTAGACAACAACGGCAAGATAAACAATTATGAATTTCAGATCAAACAATATAACGAAGACAGCATAATATCGGAAAATAAACTTATCGAATTAAAAAATTCCATCTCGGGAATGGAACTTGAACTTGAAAATCTCGAGAAATATTTTTTGGAAACTGAAATTGATAAAAATAAAGTCATACAGGAATTATCCGAAATAGAAAATCAATCAAAGGAAATCGAGGAGCAGATTGAAAAACATAAGATAGACGCGTTTGTAAAATCAAACAAAATTTCGGCGAAGAAAAGCGATTTAAGCGCTATTGAAGCTGAAAATAAAGCGTTAAAAGAACAAAAAGAGGAAATACAGATAACCATCGCGGGCAGCCGCGAAAAAATCTATAATTTAAAAAATGAAATTGAGATATTGAATCAGAACGCGGTTCAAATAGAAAAGAATTTAAACGATTCGCGGACCCAAACTGAAAATGAAATCGCCCAAAAAAACGGGATACAAAAACATATCGACATTTTAAATGAAAAGAATCTTGAATATAAGAATATGCTGATGAATTTCAAAGCCGAACTTAAGGTCATACTCGACACCGAAGACGATAAATATATCGACGGCTTAAAAGATTTGCTTAAAGAAGTTTCCGGTAATAAAATCCAAATAAAATTTCATGGATTAGTCGGCGAAAATATCAGAACAAGCGACAGATATGAAATCGCGATCGGAAACGCTTTGAATGAAATAGTTCAGACAATGATAGTCGATTCAAGAAACGACATCGAGAAAGCAGCCGGAATATTAAACGCGAATTCGTTTGGAAAAGTGAAACTGATAGAAAAAAACATTCCGGAAGAAAAACGCCGGTCGTTTGAGAATGTTGATTTCAGCAAAGAAAAAGGATTTATAGATTTTGTTCCAAACGTTATAAAACATACAAATTCCGAATCGAAAAAAATCATTAATTCTATGTTTGAAAGATTTGCGATAACGGAAAATTTCGAAAGCGGATACGAATTAAGCCGTGAGCATCCCGAATATAATTTTGTCGCGCTAAGCGGCGAGATATTTTGGAGCGACGGCAGCGTAACTGCGGGCAGAGTTAAAGAAACAAGAAATATTTTAAAACGCGACAGACAAAAAAACGAATTTGAAAACAATATTAGAAACTCCGCCGCCGCAATCGAAGAAACAAATAAAAGAATTGAAGAATTGAACGTTTCTTTAAAAAATTCGGAATCCAATATAGAAACTTATTTAAAACAAAGCAGAGAACTCGATATCGAACTTTTAAATTGTAAAAAAAATATTGAGATGAAAGAACGTCAGTTGATTGATTTAACCGAAGACATTGACAAATATGTTGAAAAAGAAAATTCCATAGAAAATAAACATAAAGAACTTTATGAAAAATCAAAAGAAATTAATATTCAAATCTCCAATTATTTGCGCGAAACCGAAGAACTTAATTCAAAAGCTAATGAATTGATACAAAAAAACAACGAAGTTAAATTAAAACGAAACGGTTTATTTGATTCGGCGACGAGCGTAAAAATCAAATCGGCGGAAATGAATCAGAAAAAAGAAAATTTAAAACAGACAATCGTCAATTTCAAGAAATCCGCCGAAGAATTTTCCTCGAAAATACTTGAAAATAAGAACAATTGCGAAATATGCCTTAAAAATTCCGAAGAAATCAGAAAAGAAAACGGAAACATAGACAACAAATTAAAAGAATCAATAAAAGAACACGACATTAATATTGAAAACCGGAAAGCGCTTCAGGCGCGCAGGGAAAACGAAGGCGGCATAATCGCCAATATAGAAAATTTAAACAAAAATTATCAGAAAGAATTGAATGAATTTCAAAATAAAATTCACGAGATTGAAATAGGTTTAAGCCAGAAAGAAACGAAAACAGCGGGCATATTCGAAAGCGTTTATTCAAGATATTCGATTAGTCAAGAAGATTTTATCGGGAAAAAATGGTTTGAAAAAATATGCGAAGAATTAAAAAACGAGTTTTCCGGAAAAAACGTCGAAGAATTAAAAGAAGAAGTGAGAGCGGTAGAACAAAAAATTAAATCTTTAGGACCAGTAAATATAAACGCGATAGAAGAGTTTAAAGAAGTGTCCGAGAGATTTGAATTTTTAAACAGTCAAAAAAACGATCTTGAGACCGCGGAAAAAGATTTGATAAATGTGATAAATAAAATAAATGCGAGAGCAAAAGAAAAATTCATAGACACATTTTATAAAGTCAATGAAAATTTCAAAGAAATAATCAAACAATTATTTGAAGGCGGCGAAGCAGAGTTGAATTTAATAGACGAATCCGACGCTCTCGAATCCGGAATAGAAATTAATGTAAGACCGCCGGGAAAAAAGGTTCAGAACATAATGTTGTTATCCGGCGGAGAGAAAGCTATGGCCGCAATAGGATTATTATTTGCTTTGTTTAAAGTCAAACCTAGCCCTTTTTGCATTCTTGATGAAATCGACGCTCCGCTTGACGACGCTAATATATCCAGATTTTTAAAATTATTAAGGGATTTTTCTCAGAATAGTCAGTTTGTAATTATTACGCATCATAAAAAGACTATGGCTACCTGCGATGTTTTGTACGGCATAACTATGGAAGAAAAAGGCGTCTCAAAAGTATTATCCGTGAAAATTACCGATAATAAAAAAATTGAAGAATTAGCGGGTTGATTATTATGGAAAAATTAAAAAAGATAAAAGAACTTTTAAATAAATTGCCGGGAGTGAATTCGCCGGAACCTAAATACAAAAAAGTAGCGGTATTTCTTTATTGTTTTGTTTTGTTTTTATGGATATTCGCCGTATTGATTTTATATATCAACAGCATTACCGACGATTCTTCCGAATCGAATAATTCTCCGAAAATTATTTCGTTTGACGAGATAAAAATAAAGAATAACTCGACGCCGGTTACGACTTCTTCGAGAGAATCAATAGTTGAAAATTCGCATAACGATTTGCTTATGAATGCGCCATCTACAAGGAATGATTATAAAATGTCATTGAAATCCAATTCTATCCCGTTAGGTAAAAATAATGACGTTTTAACGAATTCCAGAATAATCCCGTTTCCTGAAGCTACAGAATTCGATAAAATTATTATTGGAGAAAACGCTCTGATAAAAAACGAAACAATAATAGAAGATTCTCCGCTTGTATCAGAAAAAATATTATTGAAAAAAACTACGGTTCCAGCCGGATTAAAAGATATTTCTCAAGAAACTAAACATCTGACTAAAGAAGACGAAATTAGTCTGAAAATATTAGAAAACAATAAAAATAAAATTTATAAGCCAGCCACTATAATTGATGAAAAATCAACCTCTTTGCGCCGGACAGTTAAAACGATGGAGAATTCAGAATTAACAACGCCTTCACAAAAAAATAAAAGTATAAACAATGAAGTTGCAGTTATACAAAACTCCGCGAAACAAGCAAAAAAAGTATCTATGTCATCTCGTCCGCAGTTGAAAAAGAAACGGGAATCATTATATAAAAAAAAGAATTCATCTTCAAAATCCGCTGAAAATCAAGAATCCGGAGAAAAAAAAGTTAATTCTGAAAACCAGAATAATCTTAATGATATTAAAAAAAACAGCCCTTTAAACGAATTAAACGATCCGAGTTTTCTGCCTACAAATCTTAAAAATAAAAGCAAACATCAGAGCGTAAATAATTCTATAGAAAAAAAAGCGTTGACGTCCGGTATGAAAAATTATACCGACAACAAAGATGTGATAATAGGAACTGAAAATAAAATCGCCGATCCGGATTTAAATAAAAATGGCAAAACGTCAAACTTTAACGAATTGAATAACGCGAAAAATAAAGGGTCTGAAGTTAAATTGATGAAATACGGCGAATTGGAATACGAACCTTTAAAAAAATAAAAATATAATAATATTAAAAAAAATAATTGACATAGAAAAAAAATATTGGTAAAATTAAAAGCTAACAGCTATGTGTCTGAGGAGGCCAAGATGTTTAATAAGGTATTTATAATAAGTTTTTTTATAATAATGATTTTCAGTTTTAGTTTTAGCGCGGAAGATTATACTCCTATGTCTACGACTTCCGACGAATACGTATATACGATTGGAGCCGACGACGAATTGGAAATAGACGTATGGGGCTATGACAGTCTAAAAGAAACGGTAAAAGTTAGAGCCGATGGGATGTTGTCATATCAGATGCTTGGAGACGTTCACTGCGCCGGATTAACTCCGTCTCAATTAAGCGTAAAACTAACTCAAAACCTTTCCAAATTTTTACGCGAACCTACCGTAGTGGTAAAAGTCAAACAGATTAGGAGCCAGAAAGTAACTGTCATAGGAGATATTCCAACGCAGGGAACCGTTTATCTTGAGGGTCCGACAAGATTGCTCGATTTATTGACGAAATGCGGTTATAATCCTACAACTTCAAAAGTGAAAGAAGTTTTGATAACAAGAAAAAACGGACAAATAATAAAAATCGGATTAGAAGAATTACTTGAGACTGGAAATTTGGCTCAAAATGTGATTATAAAAAACGGCGATACCATATATTTGCCGAAAAATACTTTAGGCAAAGTGATTGTAGACGGCGAAGTGTCAAAACCCGGAGAATATGATATTGAGAAAAATTCCAAAGTTTTGATATCTGATATAATAAGAATGGCAGGAGGTTTGTCTCCATCCGCATTAAAACATCTCGCTAAAATTGTAAGGAGTTCCGGAAACGAAACCTTTGTTAATTTGGAATCGATACAATACGCAGGAAATCAATCGGAAAATTACGCTTTGAATCCTGGCGACAGACTTGTTATACCGAGAGTTAAAACAACGCGCGTTTACGTGTATGGAGAAATGAATCAAACAGGCATAGTAAATCTTGAAGACAACGCTCCGCATATGATGAAATTATTGTCGATTGCCCGCGATAAATATTTTGCGGTTTTAAGCAATGTGGTAGTTATTCGGGATAATCCTTTGAATCCCGGCAAACCGGTTACTTTTAACGTTGATTTGAAAAAATTATTATACAGACAGGACGAATCTCAAGATATAAAATTAGAGAATAACGACGTCGTTGTGGTTCCGCAGAGTATGATAGGTTCGTTGGCTCAATTTTTGGACGAAGTATGGCCAACTGTAATAAAAGGCGCAGAAGTAGTCGGCGATGTTAAAGATATAAGAAAAGGAAAGTGGGATAAAGTCGGCGATGACGACGACGATAACGATTGATAGAATAATGAAAAAGTCGACAAAGATGACGACGACGATAACGATTGATAGAATAATGAAAAAGTCGACAAAGACGACGGCGACGATAACGTTTGATGGAAAATGAAAAAAGTGTAGAAAATAAAAACTTAAATACGATAAAGAGGTCAAAATAGTATGTCTCAATACGAAATGAATGTCCATGATTATTTTCGAATAATCCGAAAAAGAAAATGGGTAATCATATTAACTACGCTTGCGGTTTATATTGCGGCGATTGTCTATACAAAAATGCAGACCAAATTATACGAGAGTATTGCGTATGTTATAATAGCCCAGCGTTCGGTTTCAAACGACGCGATATTCGGAACAAGCGGAATGGGGACGTATTATAATTCGAAAAAATCTATTGAAAACGCTCAGGATATAATAAAAAGCAAAAGCGTAATGCTAAGAGTGATTAATCAATTGAATTTAATGGAAAAAAATTCTAATATAGCGGATATTGATTCGATTATTGGAAAATTAAGCGGAAGGATAAGCGTTGAACCGGATCCTAATTCCGGAAGAATAAACATAAAAATTACCTCGAGCGAACCTGAAAAATCCACCAAAATTATTAATGCAATGGCTGAAGCTTACCGGATAGAATCTGAAAAACAGGCAAGATATTCCGAACAGGTTCTTGTCGAATATTTGAAAGAACAGCTTGAGATAGCGAAAGAAAGATTAGACCAGTCTTATGGAGATTTATTGAATTTCAGGCAGCAATATAGTCTTGAATTAACAAGCGGTTCGAATTTGAATCCGGCTATGCTTGAAACTATGACAAACCAACTTGAAGAAACTGCGAAAAAACGAATTGATTTTGAAAAACAAATCGAGCTTCTACAGCAAAAAAGAAACGGTAAAGATATTGATATTACAAAATTGACCGCTCTTATGAACGATAATGAATTGAAAAATATTTTTTCGGAACGCGACGCTATCAAAAAAGAACTTGACGATTTAAATCAAAAATTTATGCCGCAGCATCCTAAAATATTTTTAGCCAACGACAAGCTGGCAAGATTGAATGAAAAATTCGAAGTTTTGCTTGATAATAAGATTAATACTATAATTACAGATATGGAACAAACTCTTAATGATATTTATAATACCGAGAATAAATTAAAACGGGATATAGAATTGTCAAGAATAAGAATCGCCAATTTGCCGAGAGTGGGCTTGGAAGAAAAAAAATTGGAGAGGGCATATGTCGTTAGCGATGAATTATACACGATGTTGAAAAAAAAACTTGAAGAAACAAGGATGAGAGCCGCAAGCGAAGTCGGAGATGTAAGAGAAATTCAGGAAGCGACCGTTCCAACCAAACCGATTTATCCAAACGAACGTCAAAGCGCATTAGCCGGTCTTGTGATAGGATTGATTCTCGGTTTTGCGTTTGCATTCATAGTTGAAAGTATGGATACTTCTATAGGAACGATTGAAGACGTTGAAAAATATGTTCAAAAAACCGTGCTTGGAGTCATTCCGCATATAAAAATAGATTCGGAAAAAGTAAGAAAATTGAGAAAAAGAATAGAAAGCGCCGGCGAAGTGTTTAACGAAAGACAGGCGAGACTCGTATCGATATGCGATCCAAAATCGCCGGTAACTGAAGCATATAGAACTTTGAGAACAAATCTTCAATTTGCTTTGCCGAATAAAACAGGGTGCAATACGTTATTATTATCAAGCGCAACGCCGCAAGAAGGCAAATCCACTTCTTTAACAAACCTTGCGGTTATTTGGGCTCAAGCCGGAAAAAAAACTTTAATAATGAGTTGCAATTTGCGGCATCCGTCAGTTTATAAAATATTCGGAGCTAAGAAAAAGCCGGGAATTACAGATATACTTGCCGGCACTATTACATGGAGAGAAGCCATTCAGGATCCGGGAATAGATAATTTAAGAATTCTTGCCGCAGGACCGTATCCTCCGAATCCTTCGGAAATATTACAGTCTCAGGAATTCGACGATTTAATCAAAGAATTAAAACAGGAATTTGAAATTATACTTTTTGACTCGCCT
>DAINAU010000177.1:0-8411 GCA_036733285.1 bacterium | reverse complement strand
GCCGGTATAAATATGGTGTAATTCGCTCCCGAGCTTTTAAGAAAATTATCGCCTTCCAGTTTTGCTATGCCGTAAGGACCTTTAATTGGTTTGATTACGCATACGGTGCTGATATGCGCCATTCTTGGAATATTAAAAAACTTTACGAGTTCAGCAAGATGTTTTACGCCGAGCGCGTTAGTCTGATAATTAGATTCGTAATCCGTAGCGCCGAGTCGAGCCGCCGCATTAATTAAACCGGAAATCTGTTTTCCTTCGAATATTTTTTTGAAATATTCGATTTTCTCCGCTGGATTTGTTCTTATATCAAATTCAAAATATTCCACGTCCGGATGTTCGATTATAGTAGATCTGAAATGCTGAAACTTAAAAGCCAAAACTTTATATCCCTGTTTCAATAATTCTTGACAAATATAATGTCCGAAATATCCGTTTGAACCAAATAAAATCATGTATTTTTTCATAATGGAGCGCATTATACTTAATTTTTATAAATAAGTCAATATGAAGCAGAATAATTAAAATAAGAAGCAAAACCGAGAACTCAAATCGAAAAGCTGAATAAATAAGGAAAAGAAAGAAAAAATACTGCCCGCAAAAATAGAAAAGTAAAAAACAAGAAAAATAAAACAATTGTATTGGAATAATGTATTACGTGAGGCGCAACGAAAAAAAACGAATTTATGTCAGGTTATACGGCGAATTATACAGCGATATGGCTATTTTTCAAAATTAAGGTATTGGACAGCCCCTTGCTCTACTCGACTTAAGAAAAATTGTTTTTTCAATCTCAGATAACAGTTTTATGTTAAAAAAACAAATTATAACTTTTTCTAAAATCGAGGGTTAAGTATTTTTTTTAAAATCAGCTAAAGTATTTTTAAAAAATGCCGATATATAATATTGTATAAACAGTTTCCCTCCCAAAAAACTGTTTACACGAACTTATTTGTATACCTTATTCCGGTCAAACGGGTTTACCCCGTTTGACCACCTTTTGGGAGATGTAAAAACCAAAAAGCAAGTAATAATTTATTATTTGTTTTTTGGTTTTTTATTTTTATGGGCAAATTTAAATTTATTTGATTTTTTTGTAAAAAAATGTAACCTGTTCGGCGCGAGCTTGAAAATTTTTGTATTTTTGTTATAGTCTCGCTGAAAGCGTCGAATTTAATTTTTTCCGTAGATTGCGGTTACCTTTCGTTATTTTAATATTTAGCAGCAACCGCAAATATACGGATACGGATATGTAAAATTCAATCCTTTCAGGATTGTTTCATAAAATTACAATAATTTAAAAGCGCTCGTACCGGTCATTGTATATAAATCAAAAATAACTAAAACGAGGAATTAAATTAATGCGAAAACTATTAGGCGCGGTTCGAGCCGCTTGCATAGATTATAATATGATTGAAGACGGAGATAGAATTGCGGTTGGCGTATCTGGCGGAAAAGACAGTCTTGTTTTAGTGAACTGTCTTTTGCAATTAAAGTATTATTTGAAAAAAAGTTTTGAAATTCATTCAATAATTATTGACAATAACTTTCCGGATACGGATTATTCTGGAGTAATAGATTATTTGGACAAATCCGGAGTTTCACACACGCTTATTAAAACTAATATATATCAGGGTATTTTTGTCGATAAACAAGTCAAATATCCGTGTTCGCTTTGTTCAAGATTACGTAAAGGAATTTTATCCGAAACCGCCGTTAATATGAATTATAATAAAATCGCTTTGGGACATCACCTTGACGACGCTATAAACACCTTGTTTTTGAATATGATTTTCGAGGGAAGAATCGCATCTTTTGAGCCGTTATCATATCTTTCGAGAAAAAAAATATATATGATAAGACCGATGATTTATCTAACTGAATCAAAAATCAAGTCTGCCGCCGAGAGGTATGATATACCGGTTTTTAAAAATAATTGTCCGGTTTCAGGGAAAACAAAACGCGAGTATGTTGACAAACTCATCAAACAAATAAGCGGAACCGTAAAACATTTCAGGATGAATATGCTTTCTGCATTAAAAAATAAAGAACAATTATCGTTGTGGTTTTAGAAAATTATAAATTATTCAGATGACAATAGAACTCTTTAACCCGAAAACTGCAATTGGATTTTGAAAAAGCGCTGAAAGTAAGGGAAAATAACATTGTTAAGCAATTTTTCAAATGCGTAAATTTTCACGTCGCAGTTTTCAGGTTTTTAGAAGTGTTAAACGCCGATTTTCACAGAGTCGATAAATCACAAAATAAAATCCTAATTTTACATGACCCATTTAATCTGCGTTTTAGTATTATTAATATCTTATCAACAAAATTCTTGAAAAATAATCAAGAATTATTTATTAAAGGACAAATTTGGAATAATAAAAAATTCTTTGATTTTCTGAACCGTAGAAATAACCTGTCTACCTAAAGCTGTGATATAATATAAAACTATTTTTTGAAAAACTTCACTTAACGTTTAAATTATCAGGGTTTAACGGTTTTGAAGACCACGCCCGAATAAAAATATACTTTCAGCCTTATATTTTAGTTTTATTTTTTTATGATTTATAATAAACTATTTTTAATTATCGCAAATAATGTTAGGAGGGAATAAAGTTTTAAATTAAGGCGTTAATATTTTATAAATTATTTGTTGATGTAAAAAAAAGTTATTCAACAAATTTTTATAAACCAAAAATCGCTTTGTAAAAATTTGAGCGATTGAAAAATTGGCGACACCAAGTATTTTATGAGTTAAATTGCAATTTTTCAAAATCCAATCGCAATTTTCGGGTTAAATAGACCTGAATAGAAAAAAACGAAAACGTTTTTGTTTTAAAGAATAAAATTTTAAAATTTGAATTTATCGAGAGAAAGTTATGTTAGTAGATTATGCTAAAATTAACGTATCCGCAGGGAAAGGGGGCAACGGATGTTCGAGTTTTCACAGGGAAAAATTCGTTCCTAAAGGCGGACCGGACGGCGGCAACGGCGGAACCGGCGGCTCAGTAATAATTAGGAGCGATAAGAATAAAAAGACTCTTATTGATTTTAAATACAAGAAACATTACGAGGCGGATTCCGGCGGCAACGGTCAAAAAACCAATAAAACCGGAAAAAGCGGCGAAAATTTGATTATTTATGTTCCGGTAGGTTCTGTTATACGCGACGCCGACACGAATGAAATAATCGCTGATTTTATCGCGGATTCGCAAGAGACAATAGCCGCAAAAGGCGGAGCCGGAGGCAGAGGAAACGCGGTTTTCAAATCGTCGACTAACAGGTCGCCGGATTATTGCGAGTTAGGATTGGAAGGCGAAAAAAGAATATTAATAATCGAACTTAAACTGATTGCCGACGCTGCGATAATAGGTCTTCCGAACGCGGGAAAATCAACTTTTTTATCTGTAATATCAGCGGCGAAACCCAAAATCGCCGATTATCCGTTCACGACTTTAGAACCAAATCTCGGCGTTGTAAATTTAGCGGGAATAGAACCCTTTGCGATTGCGGATATTCCGGGACTCATAGAAAACGCGCATACCGGCGCAGGATTGGGTTTGAAATTTTTGCGCCATATCGAACGCGCGAAATTATTAATTCATTTAATTGATATTAATTCCAAAAATATGATTCGCGATTTTGATAATATAAACAACGAATTAAGACAATACGGCGAAAAACTCGGTATGCGCAAACAAATCGTTGTCGTTAATAAAATAGACGTTGTGAATAACGAATATAAAGAATTCTGCGAGGAATTAATAAATCATATAGGGCGCAACGAAAACGTTTTAAAAATTTGTTTTATATCGGCTGCGACCGGTTATGGAGTGAATGATTTGATTTATTCGGTTTCCGCTTTTCTTAATCTTCCGGAGATAAAAAATGCGGATATGGAATTAAAATCCGAACCGGTAAAAGAATACGCTTTTGAAAAAGAGGAACCGGTCAGAGTTCACGATATAGGCAATAATAATTATGAAATCACTGGCGATAGAATTTTAAAAGCTTTGAACCGCATAAATACGGCGACCGACGACGGGCTGGTTAAGTTCAATAAAATTCTCGACGCGTATAATATAAATTATTTGTTGAAACAGGCAGGCGCTGAAAACGGCGACAGAGTTTTTATAGGAGATAAAACTTTCGATTATTATGAA
This sequence comes from bacterium, assembly GCA_036733285.1. Classification (GTDB taxonomy): domain Bacteria; phylum JAGOBX01; class JAGOBX01; order JAGOBX01; family JAGOBX01; genus JAGOBX01. The sequence continues at coordinate 4,248 of DAINAU010000177.1, read as the reverse complement.
GACAAATAAAATTGAATTATTAAAAAAGTCCAGAAATATAGTTGTTAAAATCGGAACGAGCATATTAACCGAGATTTCAAACGGTTATCCGCAGATAACTGATAAACACATATCCTCAATAATAAAATCGACTTCAAAACATTTTGAAAAAAGGAATTTTTCGATAGTGTCGTCGGGAGCCGTGGGATTCGGAATGTCGGTTTTGAATTTAAAAACCAAGCCAAAGGAGATATCCGAAAAACAGGCGGCTGCGGCAATAGGTCAAAACAAACTGATGCAGATGTATGAAAATATTTTTTCAAAATACAAAAAAGTAATCGCGCAAATTTTATTAACCCAACCCGAACTTATGGGGCGGCAGCAGTATTTAAACGCCGTGAACACGCTGAATTCGCTTTTTAAAATCAAGGCGGTTCCGATAATTAATGAAAACGACACGGTGGCAATCGACGAATTAAAATTCGGCGATAACGATAAACTCGCGGCAATGGTAGGGGCGATGATAAACGCGGATTTAATAATACTTCTCACAAATATAGACGGTCTTCTTAACAATATCAACGAGCCGGATTCTTTGATAGAAGACGTAAAAAAGTTGACTCCGGAGCTTTTTGAAATTTGCGGATGCGCATCGAACAACGCGACGACCGGAGGAATGAAATCAAAACTTATCGCGGCGGATATCGCGACGTCTTCAGGAATTCCTATGATAATAGCGAACGGATACGAGCCGGATATTATTGATAAAATATTGAACTGCAGATTTAAAGGCACTTTTTTTTATCCGGCGGATAAAATCATATCGCCGCGTAAGCGCTGGATAAAATTTAATTTAAAACCCAAAGGAAAAATTTTTATCGACGCAGGAGCGGTTTCCGCCATTCAAAAAAATAAAAGTCTTCTCGCTACCGGAATAACGGCTTGCGAAGGTTTTTTTAAAAAAGGCGAATGCGTAGCCGTATATGACAACAAATCAAATTTGAAGATCGCGGTTGGTCTTTGCAATTACGACAGCGATGCGTTGAATTTAATAAAAGGATTGAAATCTCAGGATATTAAGAAAAAATTGGGAGAAAACGATACGCCTGAAGTCATACATATTGACAATATGGTTATGAAAACTTTATAACGACAAGGCGTTTTAACGCGCCAAGGCGCGTTTATCGTAAAATATTATTATGAATTTCATTAATGGCTGCGAAATAAAAGGCATTGACAATACGGTAAAAGACAAAATTAAAATAGCTGTTGCTTTTCAGCCCAATCAAACGCTTGCAGGATTAATCGAAGATAATAAGTTTGCGGAATTTGCAGTCGAGCAAATCGGTTATAAGTCGATTGCCGGCAATATTTATATCGGGGTTGTAAAAAAAATTATTCCTCCGCTTCAAGCCGCTTTTATAGATATAGGCGTTGAAAAAACCGGATTTCTCCATATAAATGAAATAACTGATATACATGCGTTTAATCCTGAAATGCGCGTCAAATCCAGGATAGAGGATTTATTAAAAATTGGAAACAGAATAATAGTTCAGGTTTTAAAAGACGGGTATTCTGAAAAGGGACCTCAATTCACAACAAAATTAACCATACCAGGTAAATTGCTTATAGCTTTGCCTGATAGAGAACATATAGGTTTTTCAAACAAAATCACGGATGAAAACGAAAAAAAAAGAATAGAGACAATTGTAAAAACTCATAAAAATGAAAATATAGGATACATAGCGAGAACCGAATGCGCGCAGTCCGGAGACGCGGAAATCATCGAAGAAATAAACGCTTTAAATCGAATTTCCGAAAAAATAAAATCTTTTATAAAAAGCGGAAGGCAGTTTGCCGAGATTTATTCCAGCAACGATATTTTTTCATTTATTAATCGGGAATTCATCGGGCATAAACCGGCGGTTGTTTATTACGACGATATTGATATGAAAGAAAAAATATCAAATCTTTTAGAGAGCGAAACCGTCGAGCTTGTTTATGAAAAATTTAAAAATCCGGATGGAATATTCGGTATTTACGCGGAATATCAGAAATTGACGCGAAATAAAGTTTGGCTTAAATGCGGCGGACACATAGTCATAGAATTTACCGAGGCGTTCACTTCGATAGATATAAATACCGGAAAAAACGTTTCGGAAAAAAATAAAGAACAAATGATTTTTCAAACAAATCTCGAGGCGATGACTGAAATTGCCAAACAAATAAGATTAAGAAACATAAGCGGAATGATTCTTGTCGATTTGATGAATATGATAACAGAAACCGAAGCGGATACGATTTTGAAAAAACTTGAAGACGAATTGGCAAAGGATAGATTGAGAAGCAAGGTTTTCTATACTCCGCAAACCGGAATAATCCAGATATTGAGAAAACGGAATAAAAATAATATAAGCCAGATTTTTTTTGAGAAATGTCATTTTTGCAGCGGATACGGAAAAATATTTAAACTCGAATCTCAAATAATAAATATTGAAAGAAAAATAAAAGAGCTGGTTTTGTTGAAAAATAAAACCAGACTGGTATTGACGGTTTCAACCGATTTGTTTAATTTTATAGAATCGGTCTGCGCCATAGATAATATCGAAAAAAAATATAATATAAAAATAATATTGAATAAAAATGAAACATATTATAAAATACAATACAAATTTGAAAACATTGAACAAGGTGAATAATGAGATTAATGCTATTAAGGTATCATTCCAGATTCGCGTCGTTATTAAGAGAAATTTTAAATAATTTTAATATAACAGATTACGTATTCAGTTCGGACGTTTCTTTTTTTGAACCGGAAGAAAAAGAACATAACGTTTTTAAAAATAAAGCGTGGCCTGAATCGCATGAAATAATAATTAAAGCGGTCGACGACGAGACTTCCGACGCGGTATTCGATAGAATAGTTGATTTCAAACATCAAAACAACATAGGAAATAAAATAAAAATTTTATTAGTGCCTCTCGTAAAAAATGGATAGAAAATCTTTTCTGATATTGCCGAATGGGATTTCAGCCGAATATGAAATCAGAAGTTATCAAATGGCTGAAATTCTCGCCGATAGAAATCATCTTGTTTATTACGTTTATCTCGACAAGTCGAGGGTCAAAGACGATTATTGTTTCAGAAATAATTTTGAAAAACTTATCAATCAAAATGTTGTAATCATAAATTCCGCCGGAAAATTAAATATAATAAACGCGCCGGATATAAACGCCGAATCGGCGCAAAGATGCGAGAATTTTTCGTTTCTCATCGAATTGCTGATTAATCATTTTAATATTGATATAGTGATAAATTCTTCGTTTGATTGCTTTGCTCTGCCGCAAAGCGCGGTAGATAAGGTGTTCTATATTTACGATATCAGCGAAGATTATCTTGAAATAGAAACCAATCCGGTGAATAAAGCTTATATAGGAAATTTTATTGAAAGCGAATTGTATAAAGCAAAATTAAACATCTCGTCGTCTAAGACTCTCGCCAACATCTATAAAAAAAAGTATTGGACAAATATTATTTATCTTCCGAACGGAGCGGCGTTAAAACCTGAAATTGAGGACGAACGGGCAGCGTTTAAAAAGTATATTTTTCATAAATACGATATTCAAGATTTCAACGCGAAAATAATCGGCGTTTTGAATCCGCCTTCTATGGGAAACGATTTCGATTTGCTGTTTTCCGCATTTGTGAAGTTTCGAGACGAAGCGGGCTATCCGGTAAAACTTATAGTTTCCTATTCAAATTCAGATGAAACTGAAAAACCCGCGGTTTCCGACAGGGATATTATTTTAATTAATTCGGCGTCTCAGGAAGAAATAAGAAAACTTTTTATCGTATGCGATCTGGGAGCGGTTCCGTTATTAAAATGCAATTATACCGCGGGACTTTTGCCAATTAATATTATAGAATATGGAATGTATAGAAAACCTGTTTTGTGTTCGGTGACTGAAGAATTGCAAAACCATAATCTGCCGCATATTATATTTGCCAATTCAAAAGCGTCAAGCTGGGCTTCCGCTTTAAAATGGGGGCTTGAACTTGAATGGAACGATTACTGGAATCCTGAAATAGATAAATATAAGTGGGATAAACTCATACTTCTTCTTGAAAGATTAATAATACGAACCGAAAAAAAAATATAAAAATTTTTTTTAGGGTATATTTTTGAAAACCGTTAAACCGGTTTATTTTTCGGGTTCACTAGTGTCCAATTAAAAATATAAAAAACTTGCTAACGGTTTTACCTTTTCG
>DAINAU010000176.1:0-8430 GCA_036733285.1 bacterium | reverse complement strand
CGCTTCAAAAAATATTCTTGCCGTAAAAGCAAGAAATTTACCGATAAGATACTAAGCCGTATTTATTACCGATTACAAAACATAGCTTAGCAGTAACAAATTAAAAGACTAAATATTACAAAAATTTCTTCCCGCGTCAAAAGCTTTAAGATTAACGTCGAGTATTTTTTCGGGCAGCGTTTCTTTAATTGTTTTTTTCCAGAGGTCTTCCGGAAAAGATAAAAAACCGGATAAAGCTCCCAACATTATCGTATTGACGGTTTTCGGGTTGCCTACTTTATCAATAAGTTTTGAAATGCTTAAAATATGAAAAGTAAGATTCTTCAATTCAAAAAGCTTTTCAATGTTTTCGGGATACCTGAATTTGCCTGAATTAACGCTTGGAGGAGAAAGTTCTATATCAGAAACTATTAAAACTGTTTTTTTGTTTGCGTAATCAAGATATCTCGCGGTCTCTATTTTTTCAAATGAAACAATAAAGTCCGCGTCGCCCAAACTTATCAAAGGGGAATTTACGTTTTCGCCAAACCGGATATAACTCACTACGCTGCCGCCCCGCTGGCTCATTCCGTGGACTTCGCTCTGCTTCACGTCTAATCCGGAGTTCAACGCGGTTTCAGACAAAAGTTTGCTTGCCAGAATAATTCCCTGTCCGCCGACTCCGCACACTAATACATTAGTTATTTTTTTTTCGTTCATAATATTTGTCTTGCCTTAAATAATTATTTTACGTAAAAATATTTTTTAATAATATCGATTTTTTCTTTATCAATAAGCGGTATGGAATATAATTCATCGATAGAATTAAACCCATCTTGTTTTTTTTCGGTTACTAAATACGATTTATATCTATCAATTAATTGAGCTGTAAAATCGTCGCATCCGGGGATTCTTGAGAGTTCGTCGAGAGTAACGGTTTTTAGATTATAAACCGGGAAAAAAAAGTTTTCCTGAATTTGATTGGATGCTGAATTATCCGCAGAATTTCTATTTCCGGTTGTCGGACCGGAGTTATTATTATTTTCAGGTAAAAATAAATTTTTATACATTGGCGGAGGCGGTAAAATATCCTTTTGATTTGCGTTTTCTGAGTTTTTTGAGTTTTCTGATTTTTTGCGGTTTAAATATTCTTTTATTTTCGAGTCGAGAGATTCGTCAAAAGCGGAAGACTCGGGTATTACCGGATCTGTTTTTAAAAAATATTTGTAAAGACAATAAGCTGAAACGCCAACCGCCGCTGCGCCTGCGGAATATATCAAGACTTTTTTTTTAATTTGATTTTTTTTATAATCTATATATTTTTCAAAACCGTAATAGCCGGCGGCTCCCGCCAACGCCAAACCCGCGGCGCCGTAAATTACCGGTTTCGTAAAATTTTTTTTTTCGCAAGATTGTTTTATTACAAAATTTTCGTCTTCAAAAATTTCTTCAGGGCAATATTTTTCTTTTTCGCAATCAGTTTTTTCAGGACAAACGGATGGATTTTTTTTTTGGTTGCAGGATTCGTTTTTTAGAGCGCCGCAACGCGGTTTAGTTTCGGCTGCAGGTTCTTTATGCGAAACGTCTGAATGAACGCCGGGCAGTTGAATTTCAGCGGATTGATTTGACTCCGAAACGGATGCGTCTGAGGTTTTGATTTGAAGTTCTTCGGATTTTTTTTGTTTTTCCAGTTCTTTAGCATAAACTTGTTTTATCTCTTCAGAGTTTTTAGCGTCGCCAGATAAAGCGTATTCTTCTGCGAGCGCGTCGTATGCCGGTTTGAATAACGGATTAACTTCGATTGATTTTTGGAGAAAATAAATTTTTTGCGGCGAAGAAGATTGAACCGCCATATCGTAAAAATAATTTTCAAGATTATCGGAGAAAATATATTGTGAAAATAATAAAATAGAACCTGCAGTCAAAAGAATTTTTTTTAAATTCATTGTAAAATCCTCCGCGAAACATAAGACGACTATTTATATTTTGTCATTAAATAAAACTCCGGTTATGTCGGAAAAAATCTTTTATTTTATTTAATTTCAAGCAATTCAATTTCAAAAACAAGAGTTTCATTCGGCCCGATCATACCGCCGGCGCCGCGTTCTCCGTATGCCAATTCAGGCGGAATAACAACAACCCATTTTGAACCAACGGGCATAATTCTGAAAATCTCAGTCCAGCCCGGAATCACGTCGGAACTTACGAAAGTTATGGGTTCTCCGCGTTTATAAGAGTTGTCGAATTCTTTGCCGTCTGTGAATTTGCCAATGTAGTTCGCAACTATCGAGTCTGTGTCTTTAGGGATATTGCCGTCGCCTTTTTTTAAAATTTTATATAAAATACCCGAAGGCAATTCAACCACGGCTTCTTGAGTTTTAAATTCTTCTCTGAATTTTTCTCCTTTTGATTTATTGGTTTCTGAAACGGCTTGAAATTTTAATTGTTGTTTTTCATACATCTTCATTTGAAAATTCGTCATAACAGCTTTCATATCGGTATCGTTTAAATCTGAGTTTTTGCCTTCGACAGCGTCCTTAAAACCTTTGATGAAGCTTTCTTTGTCTATTTCGATTTCCTGTTTAATGAAAGTTTTTCCCACGTCGTATCCAATGCTATATCCTGCGTCTTTCATATTCAATGAATTATCCGCCGGTTCACTCGCGGGTTCGGGTTGAATATCTCCGGTAAAACCAGCGGTTTTAAAACCTGCGGTTCCGAGATATAGCGTAAAAACAGCTATAATCAAAAAAAATAATTTTTTCATTTTAAAATCACGTCCTCGTTAAAATTATTGTTTGGAATTTTACAATAATTGTGAAAGTAATCAAGATTTTTTTTTATTTTATTAGGTTAATTTGATTTTTCCATTTGCATTTTTTAAAAAAGGGTTTTACATTAATTGATGATATTTTAAAAAAATGATATTTGAACTCAAAAAACGCGTTAGAGTTAAAAAAAACAATTCGGTTTTTTGATTTTCAAAAATTTTTCGGGACTGTCCAATAAGTCATTTTTTTGCAGGCGGGCTGCGACCCTGAACAGGGGCGATTCGTTTTGAGGCGAGCTGCTCGTTTAGAGGCGGGCGTTTCATTTAGAAGCGAACACTTCATATAGAAGCGAACACTTCATATAGAAGCGAACACTTCATATAGAAGCGAACACTTCATTTTGAAGAGAGTTGCGTTTATATCAATATGTAATCGCAAAATAAGATTAACGATTACAAACTTATTAGACGATCTCTTATTTTAACGAGTTTAAAAGTAATTGTAATGTTTAAAAAGGAGATGATAATTATGAGCGAAGAAAAAAAATTGGAAGCGGTAAAACCGGATTATGTCGCTCCAGAGAGAGCGAATATCAGAGAAGAATTGAAAAAAGTTTCGAATTTTACGGATGACGAACTTGCTGTTTTGAATTGGTCTTCTTTGTATAAATCTCATAGTTTAATTGTAAAATACGGACAAACAGGCGTTGAGGAAGGATTTAGAAAAGAGGAATGGTTTCAAAACGAGGTAAAAAATTATATAGCCAATAAGCCTAGTCAGATTGAAGAAAAACCGAAAGATAAAAAGGATATGACAAAAGAAGAATTAAAAGAATTAAAACTGAAAGAAAAAGAAGCGGCGCGTCTTCAAAAAGAAAAAGAACGTCTTGAGAAAAAAGAAGAAATAGAGCGTAAAAAAAGAGTAAAAGAAGTTAAAGAAAAATTTAAAGATACTGAGTTTAAGATTTACGAGTTTTACGGATTTTTAAGCGACCTTGCGAAAAGCAAGGAACGGAATTTTGAATTAACGCTCATTGATAAAGCGTTGATAAAAGTTAAACGCGCGGGAAAACCTTATTTCAATATATTTGCGGACAACGGCAAAATAGTTTTTAAAAGAGGAGAAGTATGATTATTATGAAAAAACAATTAAAGCTGATATTGAGTTTATTAATTTTACAAATATTTATATCGAATACCGCGATAGCCGGAACGATTTTGAAATACAATAAAACGGTCGAGTCGAATATGCAGGGAATGAATACTCCGGCTTCAGGAACCTTGTCGGTTGTAAAAATAAGCGACAGCAAAATGCGCGTGGACGATGGGAAACTTTTTTCTTGCATAATCCTTCTCGATAAAAACGTTATGTATTTATTGACCCATCAGAATAAAACGTATGTGGAATTGTCGTTGAATTCCGGCGATTTTCAAAACAAACTTAAAGATGAAATGAAAAAGCAGATGGGAAAAGAAGCGGAAGTCGACCCCTCGGTTTTTACAATGCCGCAGATAAAACTTAAGGTTAAAGAAGTCGGCGAAAAGAAGAAGATCAAAAATTGGAATTGCGCGAAATATATCCAGACTATGCAGATGAACCTTATGGGAAATCAGGAAACGGTAACTGAATTATGGACGACTGAAGATATAAAAATCAACGTTGAATCTTATTCGAAATTCGCTGCGGCTATGCTGTCGACTATGACAATGCAGGCAGGCGGCGTATCCGAAGAAATTTTGAATGAAACGAAAAAATTGAAGGGAATAACGGTAATATCTGTAACGACCGCGAATATGATGGGTCAAAAGATCAAGAATACGGAAGAATTAATAGAAGCAAAAGAAATTGAATTAAACGATTCTGATTTTCAAATACCGTCTAATTATAAGAAAAACGCCAATATGTTTGGCGGTATGGAATAATTTTTTTTGTTTTTTTTATTTGGTTTTTAAAGCCGGATGATGCAATAAAAAAAGCGAAGTTTTTCAAAACATATACGTTTGTTAGGAAAAACTTCTAAAAACCCAAAAACTACAACCTGAAAATTTGCGCATTAGAAAAAGCGCTTAACAATATTATTTTTTTTTATTTTCAGCGTTTTTTCAAAATCCAATTGCAGTTTTTAGGTTAAAGCAAAACGTTGAATTTATATTTTTTAATTTTGGAGAAGTTTTAATGAATAGTTTGAATTATAAAAAAAACGGGTTATTTTTGGAGGAGTCGGAATTATCCAAACTTGCCAAAAAATACGGAACGCCTCTTTATGTTTACAGCAAAAAGAATTTTATTGAAAGTTATAATAACATAAAAAAATCATTGAATGATATTGACAATCTGATTTGTTTTTCTGTCAAAACTTGTTCTAATGTAAATATAATCCGGTTATTGAAAAATCAGGGAGCCGGATGCGATATAGTTTCAGGCGGAGAACTTTTCAGAGCTGTTAACGCGGGAGTTTCGCCGTCAAAAATAGTATATGCCGGCGTTGGCAAAACTGAAGAAGAAATACGATACGCTTTGAAGACTGACGTATTGATGTTTAACTGCGAATCGGTTCCTGAAATAGAATTGATTAATACAGTCGCGGGCGAAATGAAAAAAAAAGCGAGAATAGCGGTCCGCGTAAATCCTGACGTCGACGCTCATACGCATGCGAAAATAACCACTGGAAAAAAAGAAAATAAATTCGGAATAAATATAGATATTGTTCCGGAATTGTATTCAAATTTAAAAAAATATAAAAATATAATTCCTTACGGGATACACTGTCATATTGGTTCGCAGATTACAGAAGTAGAACCTTTTGAAAAAGCTTTGGCAAAAATATTGAAAACGGTTGAAATTATCAAAAAGTCGGGAATTGACTTGAAAACCTTGAATTTGGGAGGCGGTCTCGGAATTCAGTATAAACCAGAGCAAAAACCGATAGACGTTAAGGCGTTCGGAAAAATGGTTGGAACGAAAATGAAAGGGCTTGGCATGAAACTTATTCTTGAGCCCGGCAGATATATTGCGGGAAATTCGGGGTTGCTTTTAGTTAAAGCGGTTTATATAAAAGATATTGGAATAAAAAAATTCGTTATAACCGACGGAGCTATGAACGATCTTATAAGACCGACTTTATACGAAGCGTATCATCATATCCAAACATTGAAAAAAACAGGGAAATCGGAAGTTTTCGACATAGTGGGACCGGTATGCGAATCAGGCGATTACTTTGCCAAGGACAGAAAAATCGGCAGAGTTAATCAAAACGGGTATCTTGCCGTTTTAAGCGCGGGCGCTTACGGATTCAGTATGTCGTCGAATTATAATTCAAGACCTAAAGCGGCTGAAATTCTTGTTGACGGAGCCAAATCTTCGATAATAAGAAAACGCGAAACTTACGAGGATTTGACAAGATTGGAATAATAAAAAATGAACGACGAAAAAAAAAAAAACAAAGACGAAGCGTATTTTGTCGTAAAAAAATTAATTGAAAACAAACACAGCGCTTACCTTGCGGGCGGGTGCGTCCGCGACGAGCTTCTCGGATTGAATCCGGTAGATTACGACGTTGCTACGTCCGCGACTCCGGAAGAAATTAGCGGAATTTTTCACAGGACTGCGGGATTCGCGAAAAAATACGGCGTTACGGTAGTTGTTTTAAACGATAATATAACTGTCGAGGTTACAACTTTCAGAAAAGATTTCGGATATCGAGACGGCAGAAGACCGACTTTTGTCGAGTTCGGAACAATCGAAGAAGATTATATTCGACGCGATTTTACCATCAACGCAATGTATAAGGACGTTTTAACCGGCAAGATAATAGATTTTAGCGGAGGCGCTTCCGATTTAAAAAATAAAATCGTGAAATGCGTCGGGATTCCTGAAAATAGATTTAAAGAAGATAAATTGCGAATTATGAGAGCGATAAGATTTGCGGGGGCGTTGAATTTTACAATTGAATCCGAAACTAAAAAAGCAATCATAAAATATATTGACGAACTCGCTTTTGTCAGCAAGGAAAGAATACATGATGAATTGACGAAAATGATCACAAAAAAAAACGCGGATATTTCATTGAAATTACTGAAAGAAATCGGAGCGTTAAAAATAATCTTGCCGGAGCTTGAAGAATGCTCTGGAGTAAAGCAACCGCCTGAATTTCATCCGGAAGGCGATGTGTTTGAACATACTTTGAAATTATTTGAAAACGCGGAATATCCGATAAATAAGATACTCGCGTATTCGATGCTTTTTCACGACGTCGGCAAACCTGCGGTTTTTACAATCTCAGATAGAATAAGATTTAACGGACACGAAAAAATCGGCTCCGAAATCGCGGAAACTGTTATGAAACGTTTGAGATTTTCCAATAAGGACGTCAGAGATATTAAGAAAATTGTTTTAAATCATATGAAATTTATGAACGTCAAGTCAATGAAGAAAAGCACTCTAAAAAAAATTATTTTCGGAAACACTTTTGACAACGAACTTGCGCTTCATAAGCTCGATTGCCTCGCTTCGCATGGCAATCTTGAAAATTATTATTATTTGCTGGAAAAACGCGCCGCGTTTGAAACGGAAAAAAAAATGCCGGTTCCTTTTATATCCGGTCATGATATTATTAACGCTGGAATTCAGCCTTCGCCCGTCTTCAAGAAAATATTGTCTGATATTTATAATAAACAGCTCGAGGGAATAATTAAAACAAAAGAAGAAGGACTTGATTTAGTAAAAGAATATATTAAAAATACCGGCGATGAAAAATAAAGCGCGTTTTAAAATTCTTATATGTTCGGCGTTTAAAAAAGAATACGAACATCTAAAACAAAATATTTTAAAAATATCAATATCGAACCGCGGAGATTCTTTTTGCATAAAAAATAATTCGAACGATGAAATTGAAATTTATTTTATCGAGATTGGAATCGGAAAAACTAACGCCGCCGTCAATGTTTCTTTTGCTCTCGCGTCAATAAATCCCGATATAATGATTCACATTGGATGCTGCGGCTCATTAAACGACGACGTAAAAACCGGAACAATATTTTGCCCTGAAGAGATTTCCGAAGCCGACGTCTGCGGCTATATTGATTCTATTAAAATTCCCTTAAAACTGAACCCTGGTTTTTTCAAATCATCGCCTAATCTCATAAATTTAGTAAAACAAAATATTTATGAATTCAGCGATTTTAAAATAAAATTCGACAATATTTTAACAGGAGATTTTATTTTGCTTGATTATATTGTGAGAGATAAACTGAGCGCATTGTTTAATGAAAACCGGAAAGACGCGACGGCGAATTATTCGGGTTTTGATATGGAATCATACGCGGTTGCAGCCGCTGCGCAAAAGTTTAATACTCAATTTTTAGCGGTAAGAATCTGCGCGGATAATTGCAGATGTTTATCCCGGCAATTCGATTTTACCGGCGTCCGGAATAAATCAGTTTATTCATTAAAAGAATTTTCAAGATCAATATACGATAAATCCGTAGATAAAAATAATTTTTATAAATCGCTTGAAGTTCTGAACGAATTCGTTTTGAAATTAATTCGACTGCTAATTGATAAAAATGATTAATTTTCTAAAAAGAATCAAAGATTAAACTTATTGTTCCTATAAGTTTTATATAATTTTCGTATATCATTCCAGTTGTTTATATGAAAAGTAAATATTAAATTGACGACG
>DAINAU010000175.1:0-8470 GCA_036733285.1 bacterium | reverse complement strand
CCTAAGCCGAATTTCATCGGAAAAGGATAACCTTATAATTTGCTCTTAATCCTTTTCCGGAAATTCGGCTTAATATAATATTTGAAAATCGTTTCACGATTTCTTCGACTTTTTAAAAGTTGAAGATTAAAATAAGTTCCAAGACACTGTAATTTATATAGATTTCAAAGCTCTTCAAAAAATATTCTTGTCTTTAAATGCAAGAAATTTATATTGATAAGACACTAATTGCAGTTTTTGGATTTAAGAAAACCAGCCGATAGGCAACGAAAATTTTAAACCTTCCAAACCATTACCGCAACCGAAATGAAAAAAATCTTGTTTCGATAAAATTTGATTTATAGTTCAATCAATCTTTTTAAATAATCGATGTAATCCTGTTTCGCTTCGATTTCGACAACGACCTCATTACCGGTAAATTCGGTTTTATCGACTTGAATTTTATCAAACATTTGAGTTAAAAGATAGTATTTGGAAATTGGAATCGAGAGCGATGTTTTAACGGCGTCCAAGTTTAAAATTTCCGAAATTTTATTTATCAATAAATCTATGTTTTTTCCGGTCTTAGCCGAACCTATAACTACATTCGGATAAAGATTTTTATTTTTATGAATTTTTAACGGATTAACTTCGGTTACGTCCGATTTATTAAAGAAAGTAATAATTGGGATATTAGATATTTTAAGTTCATCAAGCGTTTTATAAACCGCGTCAATACAGAGTTCAAAATTTTGATTTGAAACATCGACTACGTGAATAAGAATGTCCGCGTATCTCGCTGTATCGAGCGTAGTTTTGAACGCTTCTATTAATTGGTGGGGAAGTTTGTTTATAAAACCCACGGTATCCGTAAGGATAATTTTTTTATTATTCGGAAGCGTATATTTTCTCGACATTGAATCAAGCGTGGAAAAAAGGCGATCCGCCACCAGCGCTCCGGCTTCCGTAAGAAAATTTAAAAGCGAACTTTTTCCGGCGTTAGTATAACCGACAAAGACAATGTTCGGAGAATTCAATCTTTGCTTGCGCTGCGTTTCGCGTTGAGTTTCAACGTGTTTCAATTTTTCTTTAAGCGCCGAGATTCTTTTTTTTATGGAACGCTTATCAAGCTCAAGCTGGGTTTCTCCCGGTCCGCGCGTTCCTATCATTCCGACTTGTTGAGAAAAGCTGGTGTAAATATTTCTCAACCGCGGAAGTTCGTAAGCGTATTTTGCAAGTTCGATTTGAAGCTTTGCTTCGTTTGACGAAGCGTGAAGAGCAAAAATATCTATGATAAGAGCCGTTCTGTCGATTACTTTGATTTGCAGAAAATTTTCAAGATTGCGCTGCTGAGAAGGAGAAATATCCTCGTCGAATATTACAAGATTAACGGAAAGTTTTTCGCATTCAAATTTTATTTCGTTTAATTTTCCGGAACCTATGAAGTATTTTGAATCTGCGCATTCCCTTATTTGATAAAATATTTTTACTACGTTGCCGCCGGCTGTTTCAGTTAGAAATTTGAGTTCGTCGAGAGATTTCAGCAACTCCGATTTTAAAGATTCGTCGAGTGTCATTCCGACTAATACGACATTTTCGCGTTTGTCCGGCTGCATCATTGAAATTAATTATTTTTTGGTAAATCTGGATTTTGCTCTGCGACCGTCTTTTTGCAGGAGTTCTTCATAAATTTGTCCTCTGCCTTTAAGAGAGTTTTTTATTTCTTCGGGGAAAGGCACGTTAAACCAAAAAATTTCTCTGACCTCTTTTTTAAGTTTAAGCTGTCCTTTAGATTCGAATTTTATCCACTTGCAATAATCTTCCACAAAACTTTCTTCAAGACTGTTTTTAGACGAGACGTAAGGTTCTTTAGTCTCAGGGTCGATTTTATCCCTGAATTCTTCCCAAAATTGATAATAATATCCTGTCAATCCTTCTTCCATCCAATAAATATCGGCAACTTCTTTAGACGTTCTCCATCTCAAACTTCCGAGAGCTTCAAGGACTATTTCGTATAAAGGATTTTCCGGAAGTATAGGTATGGCGACGCGCCCCGGACTTGTCCGTTTATTGCTGTTATGCCACGGATCCCAGCATATTGCGTTTTGCGCCGAACAAGGAACTAAAATAAAAAAAGGAATAATTTTGAACTCGGCAAATTTTTTCTGGTCGTTCAATCTGATTCTGACAAAAAGCTGAGGGTCGATTTTTTCAACCTCATTAATTATTTTTAAAACATCCTGTTTATTAACTATTCTACGCGTCAAATCCTCTTCCGATAGAATAGATAATACCGGCTGTTTATTGCCCATTGCGCCGACGCACGTGTTGGTTAAAGCTTTAAACATTTCTGTTATCTCGTTTTCGAACAATAATTGTTTTCCTGTTTCGAGAATTTCATTTTCAGTTTTCGGCATATCGAAATCTATGTCGGTATTTTTTTTGGCGTCTTTTTTTAAATTTTCAAAATGGGTTATACCGAGAAACATAGCGAGCGAATTATAATAGTTTTCTTCCGAATTTGTAGTAAGATTTTTCAGGCGGTTATGAAATCCTTTTACGCGTCTGAATTCCTGAACAAGTATGTCGTTATAAGTAGGCGGAATAACTCCGTTAAAAATAAGTTTAAGCCATTCGTCCGCATAAAACACGTTTTTTATTTTTTCGAATTGAGCGGTTTTTTTTATGTTTTCAATTAAAGCGTCAAGCGAATTAACTGAAAACCATTCTTTTGTCAATATGGCTCTGAATCTTAAAAACGCCAATGTTTCAAGCGAGTTTTCAGAGGATTTTACGAATTTTTTCGCGACTTCCGTGTATAATTTCCAGAATCCTTTTATAAGTCTGGTTAATCTGCTTCTTTTTTCGTCTTTGATTTTTTCGGAGTCGGCGCCTGAAATTTCTTTGTTGAAGTCTTCCAGCAATTTGACGTAATCGTTTAATTCTTTATAATTAATTTCAGACGTTAATGTTTTTAAAGGATTTACTGATAAATCGTTGGCGAATTTCGACGTTTCAGTTATCGTTATTTGTTTTCCTGCGGTTCCGTCGCTTTCTATTATTTCTTTCAATATGCCGTCTATATGATGAATATTTTTTTCGGAGAAATAATAATCGCAGGCTTCCTTTAATATTTTTTCAGTGGAATTATTTATGTTTTGAGTCATTCCGATAAATTTTACCGGAACGGCAAGCAATTGATTGTTTTTTTTTAATTGAATTAATATATCTATTCCCTGAATGCTTTGTTCGACAAAAAAAGGATCGATAAAAATCATATATGGTTTTTGAGAAATATATTCCTGAAGCGCTTCAGAAATAGAGCCAGGAGTAGACAACTCAAAATTATATTTTTCGAGATAATCGACGATTTTTTTTTTGAATATATCATTAAAACAAATTACCATTACGTTTATATCGCTCATAAAAAAAGATACTCCCTTATATTTTTAAGATAATAAATCCGGTCATTAATTATTTGCGATTAATGGCCGGATTCATTATGAATACAAAAAAACTTTAAAATCAGTTTTTAAACTCGAACGCCACGAATCTTCCAATACAGGATTCCAGTTCGATGGCTCTCCATAAAAACGCGCCTATCCAAACGCGTTTGTTTTTTAATTTGTCAATATCGCCTCCGATATTTTCAGCATGAACGAGTTTTTTTGGAAACAGTTTTAAATGCATTATTTGGTAGAATTTTTCAAGCGGAAACATTTCGTCCCAGGATTTGCCGTGATTTTTTTTCAGTTTGGCTTCGGCTTCTAAAAAAAGTTTCGGATGCCATGTTCGAAGAATTGTGTTCATAGGATGATCCGCGCTGCCGCAGTCCACTCCTATCCATTTAAACTTCATTGAGAGCGCCCAATCTGCGAATTCCGGAGACGGTCCCGGATGCTTGACCATATATCGAACTTCGTCGGATTCGGGTTGATCCCAGCCGTATCTGTGATAGCCGGTATTAATTATTAAAATATCCCCTTTTTTTATTTTAGCGCGTTTCATCAGCATATCCGGAGTGTATAAATCATAATCGCCCACCGCGTCGGAAATATCTACGACGACTCCGTCGCCGCACCATTCGTCAAGCGGAACGTCGCCTATAGTTCTGCCGCTTGCAAAAAAATGGATTTCTCCGTCCATATGAGTTCCTACATGGTTGCTTGTCGTTATTATTTGACCGTTTGCCCCCTGTCCCATATGCGCGCCGGCGAGTCTTTTAAAATATTGAACCTGCAACGGAACATAACTCGGCCAGGGCGGAGTATGAATGCTTAAACGCTGAGTTAAATCATACATTTTAACTTTCATTATTGTTTATCCTCCTTACTAAAAATTAATAATACATTTTATTTTTATATGAGTTTAATGTCAAGTAAGTTTTGAAATTAATTGCTCGTATTGTTTGACAATATTTTTCCAGTGAAAATTTTCCGATCTGATAAGCGGATAATTTTTAAAGTCTTTTTGCGTAATTTCCAGCATCGCGCGCTTAATGGAATTATAATCTTCGGCTTTGCAATAAATTCCGGCGTTTTCAAGCATCCATTTTTGCTGCGGTTTATCGTCTGAAATTACCGGTTTATTGCAGGCGATAGCCATAATATAGACTATTCCAAAAGTTTCATTCAGCGACGGCATAACAAAATAATCGCAGAAATTAAAATAATCGGGTAATTTATTATAATCGACGTTGTCAATAAAAATAAAATTTTCGCGGCATATATTATTATTTTTAGACATTTCCAAAATCTTATTTTTTAATTCGCCGTTTCCGATAATTATTAAACTTCCGATATTGTTTTCTATGAAAGCTCTTAAGATTTTATCGGGTTGTTTCTGGTTTGTCAAAGCGCCGACGAATAAATAAACTGGTCTTTTCAACTTGCGGTCTAAACCGATTTTAGTTTCGTCGATTGAAGCCGGGAAAAAAAGATTCGGATTAATGCCGTTCGGAATCGTTTCGCATTTTAATCGTTCCACCTTTGATTCTATCCAGAGTTTTGCGGGTTCGGTTGAAGCTATATAAACATCCGGCATTAATCTGGCGAGAGCGTATTCAAGATTATTAATTCCGGCATGCCCCGAATGAATATAGGGTTTTTTATATAGCTTTCTGTATATGTTGCAAATGTAAGCCGAAAAAATTCCCGCGTTATTGAAAATAATATCGTATTTGATTTTAAATAATTTTGGAGCGAGTTTTAAAGCGAACATCATAAAATTATAATCGAATTTTTCCGAAGCCGGAAATTTCAATCGTTTTGCGGTTTTTGAATATAATTTTGAAAAAAAAGCGTCGAATTCAGGAAGCTTTATTTTTTTTAGTTTGATATTTTCGGGAACAGGTTCCGGAAAAACATCCGCGCCGCAGTAGATATCAATTTTCAAACCGGAATTTTTTTTTGCAAGCCCGAAAAAAGTTTCTTTCACAACGGTTTCGATTCCGCGGGGTATAACGCCGAACCCCGGACATAATACGGCAATACTACTCATATCTATTTTTTATTGATTTTATGGTGTCGTATGTTTCAAAAAAACAATCGACAAGTTCGGGATCGAACTGGGTTCCTGCGCCGTTTTTAATCGCTTTCAAAACTTCGTCTTCTGTCCAAGCTTCTTTATATATTCTGGGAGAAGCAAGGGCGTCGAATACGTCGGCTATTGACACGATTCTTGCGAATAACGGAATCTCGCGTTCTTTTTTTTCGGCTGGTCTGCCGTCTTCAAGAAGACGTCCTTCAACCGGTTTGCCTGTAAAAGTATCGACGTAGCCAGGATAGCCTTTGCCGTCCCAGCGTTCGTGATGATTAAGAGCAATCTGCGACGCGGCAACATCGACTTCCGAGTTCATCTCCCCGAAAAGATTTGCTCCAAGTATCGTGTGCTTTTTCATTTCATCGTATTCTTCCGGAGTGAACTTAGCGTTTTTTTTCAGAATGATATCCGAAATACCAACTTTGCCGACGTCGTGAAGCATAGCGGCAATTCTTAAAATATCGCGGTTCCGTTCTATATCCAGAACGTCTATTTTATTTTTTAAAGCCCATTTTTCGTATATTTCCACGGCGTAAGAACCGACTCTGTTTACGTGCGCTCCGGTTTCTTTTGGATCGCGTAATTCCGCCATCTTTATCATTCGCAAAATAATTTCGCGCGTCATTTGCGCTCGTTCAATTGATATGGTGGCGCTGTTTGCAAAATATTCCATTACCGGAATTAATGATTTTGAAAAAGGAATTAGTTTATTTGAAGCGTTTTTAGCGTTGATAATCTGCAATACTCCGGCAATTTGACCTATGTTTGTTTTTAAAGGAATTGTCAACATTGATTTGGTTCTGTAATTTGTTTTTTCGTCGTATTTTTTTCCAAAATTGTAAGGAGCGTTTTTATCGATTTTATAGACGTCTTTAATATTAAGTATTTCACCGGTATTCGCGGCGTATCCCGAAATAGTCGAATTGTCGATTTCCATTGAAAAATATGAGTATTGAAGTTTTTTTCCCGGCGGCAGAAGTTTGCTTAAAGTATCGTTTTGAGTTACTCTGAAATGAAGCATATTTTTTTCTTTGATATAAATCGAACCGGCGTCTGCATTGGCGATTTCTCGCGCTTGAGACAGAATTTTTTCAAGAAGAATATCCAGATCTTTAAAATTTGCGACTGCCGCGCTAATATCGAGCAGCCGTTTAAGCATAGCTGCTTTAGTTTTATTATTTTTCATCCGGATCTATTTCGTAATATTTATTTAAAGATTCAAATTTATAAGCAAAATTGTATATTTTTTCTTCTTCAAACGAATTTCCGATTAGTTGAACGCCAGCCGGCATTCCTCCGATAAAACCTCCGGGAACGGATATCGCCGGAATCCCCGCAAGATTTACGGATATTGTATATATATCAGACAAATACATTTCAATT
This sequence comes from bacterium, assembly GCA_036733285.1. Taxonomy (GTDB): domain Bacteria; phylum JAGOBX01; class JAGOBX01; order JAGOBX01; family JAGOBX01; genus JAGOBX01. Next base: position 1,567 of record DAINAU010000175.1, on the reverse strand, counting down.
GGATTATTGGTTTTTTCTCCAATATTAAAAGCGGTAGCCGGAGTAGTCGGCGTTAAAATAATGTCGCATTCGGCAAAAGCTTTATCAAAATCTCTTTTAATTAATGTTCTTATTTTTTGAGCTTTTTTATAATAAGCGTCGTAATATCCTGCGGATAACGCGTAATTTCCAAGCATAATTCTTCTTTTGACTTCGTCGCCAAAACCTTCGGTTCTTGTTTTTTCATACATATCAACAAGGTTTTCATACTGATGCGTTCTGTATCCGTATTTGACTCCGTCGTATCTTGCGAGATTTGAAGACGCTTCAGCAGTCGCCAGAATATAATATGCCGCTATCGCATATTCAGTATGGGGCAGACTGATTTCTACAATTTTGCATCCGAATTCGGATACAAATTGCGAGCAAGCTTTATTTATTATTCCGCGCATTGTTTCGGATAATCCGGAGCCCGTATATTCTTTGGGTATCCCGATTTTTTTATCTTTTATATCGTTTTTTAAAAAATCAAAATAGTTTTTAACAGGAATATTGGCTGAAGTCGAATCTTTGCGGTCGTATCCCTCGATTGCCTGTAAAATATAAGCGTTGTCTTCAGTAGTTAAAGAAAATGCGCCAATCTGGTCAAGCGAAGAAGCGTAAGCTATGAGTCCGTATCTGGATACTCTGCCGTATGTCGGTTTAATGCCGCATACTCCGCATAACGCTGCCGGCTGACGAATTGAGCCGCCGGTATCGGAACCGAGAGTTACCGGAACAAGTCTGGCAGCAACTGCCGCAGCCGAACCGCCTGAGGAGCCGCCGGGAATTTTGTTTAAATTCCAAGGATTTTTTGTGGCGCCGTAAAACGAGGTTTCAGTAGAAGAACCCATTGCGAATTCGTCCATATTGAGTTTTCCGATAAAAAGCATTCCTTCAGACATTAGTTTTTCTATTACAGTCGCGTTATAGGGAGGTTTAAAATTGGAAAGTATTTTCGAACCGCAGGAGGTCAAAGAGTTTTTTAAACAAATATTATCTTTTATTCCTATCGGAACGCCGTTTAAAATTCCTATATTTTCGCCTGCGTTTATTTTTTTGTCAATAGTTTCCGCTTGACTGTATGCAATCTCTTTTGTCAATGTTATAAAAGCGTTAATGCTTTTATTTTTTTCTTCAATACTTTTATAAATATCGTCGAGCAATTCTTTGGCGCTGAATTTTTTTTGAGTTAATCCCTCGTTTATATTTTTTATCGAATATTTAAAACCGGTCATTAAATCCAAACCCCATAAAAAAAAATATTTTTAAATTCTAAACTTATAAAATCCAAAATATTGAAATAAATGAATTTTATAAGCATTTCAAGATATAAAATTTTTTTAAAAATTTTACTTGGCTCTGAAAATGTAATTTTTCAAATTTAATATATATAATTTACAATATATTGTTTATATAGTCAAATAAAATTTTTTATTAACAATCTGGTTCTGGCAATCCGGCGAGCGCGCAGTCCAAAGAAACGGAAATTCTAAAAAAATAATTTAACAATTTATTAGGCATTGGAAGCAAAACATCGGACAAAAAA
>DAINAU010000174.1:0-8544 GCA_036733285.1 bacterium | reverse complement strand
TCCTATAGTCAGCAAATTTGTTTTATTTGTCAATCCGTTCTCGTCTTCTTTAATGCTTATACTGATTATTGTCGCAGGCGACGCCGTTAAAAATACCGTTACAGTATCGTATTTTCCGCCGCAATATACCGCCGCGGTATCTCCGTTTTTATAAGCTTTAATGTAATTCAGCGTTTCAAAAGAAAAATTGTTTAATTCAATATAACCCCTGAAAATCCCGCTGTTTTTCGCAGTTTCAGTCAGCAAAACAATTATAGTATCGTATGTTGAATAACATACTGCCGCTTTTGTGTCCCTATAATACGGATTATTATCCAGTCCGGTCGCTTCGATAAAAATTTTCGAATATGCGTCCGAGTAATCGCCTATTGAAACGGAATAATTTTCTTCCATAAATATCAATGAATTAATCGCGGTCGGCGGAGATGGAATCGTAACTCTTAAATTATCAAACACAACCGTAGAATCTGAAACAAAACCGGTTATCGTATCTCCAAAACCAGATTTTAATATTTTTAAAGTGGCATTTGTCGAGATAGGCGATAATTCAAATATGCCTCTGAATATTCCGGAATTTTTTGAAGTCTCATACGCATCAAATATGATTGTGTCGTTATTTAAAACGCTATAAACCGATATGTTTACCGTATCTATAGAATTTGAGTTTGCATCAACGCCTATAACCGATACTCCGATTTTTTCCGAAGGCAAGACCTCTCCTTCAATGCTTGTATAATCGTTAAATGAAACAAAATCAAAATAATTAAGTATTTGCGGCGAAATCGAATTTTGAACCGCTATTAAATCATTATATAATACGCCGTTTACAGTTTTGAATATTTCTATCGTATCGCCTGTATTAAACGCTTTGATTACTACTAACGAAGCATCGCTGTAATTTCCAATCGAAATGGCGCCTCTGTATTTTCCGGAATTATTTGTTGTTTCAGTTAATACAAAACTTATTCCCGAATTGTCAAGATTTGATTTTACATAACATTGAATCGTGTCTATAGTCAACGAATTCCGGTCTATCCCGTTTGCTTCTACCTTCAATTCCGATTGAGGGGGAATATTGCCGGTTAATTCCGCCGTATAATCTGAATTCATAAATCTTAAATTATTTAAAGTTCCAGGTTCCCCGGGCATAGTAATCTGATTTGTATCAAAAACCGAATACGAATAATTTGAAATTACTATGACGTCTCCCGCTAATCCGCCCAAATATCCAAGCGTTCCGTTTGTATACGCGGTTAAATAAAAACTTCCAGTATATGCTCCCTGCGAATTTTCATATAAAACTTTTACTATAGTATCGCCCGTCCTCGAATTTTTTATTATAACTCTAACCAGATCAACTATGTTTGGATTCGGATCGTTTCCGCTCAATTTTATGAAAACATTCGATTCCAAAACAAGCGAATCCGTTTTTAAAATATTGCCGGTTATATTTGTCGTAAATTTTATTCCGTAAAAAATATTGGGTTCGGAGGGCTGTCTGTATGATACGACCGCTCTATTATTTGAAATGGTTTCTCTTATTTGAACAGTATCTCCCTGCGCTAAAACCTTAATAAAACCGTATTGCGGTATTGTCGAATTGGAAAGTTGTATTTGTCCTCTAAATTTTCCCGTATGTTTGCCCGTCTCATTTAAATACAGAGTAAACGCGTCATTATAACTGTTTTCCACTATAACCGGAAGCGAGTCTATAGAATATTCGGAACCGTCGACGCAATTCGCTTCTATATAACAAATTGTTTCCAGCGGAACGCCTGAATCCGTAATTATATTCGCATACTCCGAATTGCCGTAAAAATTCAACGCGTTCACAAATGCGGGCGGCTTAGATATCGCAACTACAAGACTGTCGTAAACAATCCCGTTATAACTAAAATAAATTGTTTCTCCGGAATTCGAATTGATCCCGACTTGTTTTAGTTGACCGTTTGATTTGTCTATTGATACAAGCGAGAATGTCGTCTTATAAGTTTTAGAATCGCTATTTTCTTGATATAATCTTAAATATATAGTGTCGTTTAAATTCGAGGATTTGACTACCGCGCACAAAAAATTATCGGGAATGCCCGTCCATAACGGAAAATTCGTGTCCGCAATTAACTCGAATGCGTCGCCGATAGTTGCATATTGAACGTTTGAACCAATTGCGGCGTCTGCGCTTTTTACGTAACAATTTGATAACGACGACGGAGCCGCCAAAACTCTGAAATGAAAAATAAATAAGAATACTAAAAAAGATATAAACAGTTTTATTTTATATTTCATCTAAATTTCTAATTTAATTTAATACTTATTTTATATTCATAAAAAATATTTTTAAACGTTTTTTGGTTTTATTATATTTATATCTTTTAGAATTGTCAAATGTTTTTTTAATTCAAATAAGGAATTTTTAAAAGAATTTTATGTTCGTTAAGTTTTATTGCAACCGGAGTTTTTAATCCCGATTCTCCGTCAAATTCCAAAGGATAAGGAATTTTTCCGATTATTTCCAATTCTCCCGCTTTAACTGATTTTATAAAATCAAGTTGCTCCGGATTTTTTCCCGAGAATAAATAATAACAAAATTTCAAGTATTTCAAGCGGCTCGCGCTTTTAAAAAAAATCAATTCTATAAGACCGTCGTTATAATTTTTCGAATGATTGAGTTTAAAATTCCCCGCGTATTTTTCAATATTCGATACAAAAAATTGGTTTGTTGCTATTTCCGGTTTGTTGACCGTATTAGTATTTTTATTTTCTGATATTTTATCCGAAATTATTTTTATTTGATAATCGGTTAGTTTGAATTTGAAAAATTCTTTTAAAAAGCTGAAAAAATAAGCGAATTTTCCCGAATACTTTTTTAAAGAAAGATTGACGTTTTCTACAGCCGCAGAATCAATGCCCCCGCTTAGCATTAAAAGAAAAATTCTTTCGTTAGCCAGCCAGCAGTCCAATTCCTTTTCCTTTCCGTTAAGAATTATTTCCGCGCATTTTAAAATATCGTGTTGAGGAATTTTAAATTCATTCGCAAGAACGTTCGCCGTTCCCGAGGGAATTATTCCAAGCGAAATAGTTTTAAATTTTGCAATTTGAGAAACTTCGTTTATTAATCCGTCGCCGCCTGCGGCGACAAACCCGGTAAATTCATCAAGCCGCCCGCGGCAATACTCTATTGCCGAATTTTTATTTTGAGTAAGATATATTTCCGAATAAATTCCGTTGTTTGAAAAATAGGATTTGATTTGTTCTAATCTCGGCAGTCCGATAAAACCGCCTGATACGGGATTTGCAATTATTAGAATTTTTTTCATTGATAATTATCAATGCGCAAAAAAATAAACCGCGAATTTTAAATAATCGAACAATCATTCGTAAATTTTATAAAACGCTTTATTATCGCTATTCCGTATGATTTAAAATTCGCGGTTTTGATAAAATTATTCGGCTGAATCCGCGATTTCAACAAATCTGCGGTCTTCTTTTTTACGGTAAAATTTTACGTAACCGTCTTTTAAAGCAAATAAAGTATCGTCTTTTCCAATACCCACATTTTTTCCGGGATGGAATTTAGTCCCTTTTTGACGAACTATTATATTCCCAGCTTTTACAAGCTGTCCCCCGTATCGTTTGACTCCAAGAAATTGCGGATTGCTGTCGCGGCCGTTTCTTGAACTGCCGACTCCTTTTTTATGAGCCATATTATTTCACCTCGTAAAATGTAATTTCTTCGGGATACTGATTTATTAGCCAATTAGCCGTTTTTTTAAAAACAGCAATCAAAAAATCCGTATATTCCGTATTTTCAAAATAAATTTCAAATATACCCTCGCAGGGTTTATTGATTCTATATATTGTTCCGCCGTCACCGTTTTTCAACCGGAAACTGATTTCATTATTCCAGTAAGAATCGCGCGCATCATTTTTTTTTAAAATATCCGCCGCCGATTCAACGCCGCTTTCCATCGTTTTCATAAGAATGGATACCGCATTGCATAATTCGCTAACCTTCGAATGACCCTCAACTTTAATCGCCGATAATCCGTTTTCTATTTTACGGTTGATAACAGCGGCTTTTATCATTATTACTTACAAACAATATCGGTAATTCTGATTTTGCTGAAATCCTGACGATGCCCAGTCCGTTTTTTTGATCTTTTACGTTTGCGGAATTTTTGAATTATCACTTTGCTTTCTTTATCGTGAGAAATTAATTTCGCTTTCACGACAACGTTTGATAAATAAGGCGTTCCGATTTTAACGTTATCTTTATCGTCTTTGAATAATGCCACGTCGTTAATTTCAAATGTGTCGCCTTTTTTGTAATCCGGCAAATAAGGAGCGTTTATTTCCTGATTTTTTTCAGCTTTGAACTGACCGGCTCCGATTTTTATTATTGCATACATAATAGGATTTTCCTCCAAGTCCAAGTTTTATTGACGCGTAAAGTTTATTTAAAAAAATTATTTTGTCAACTGTTTTTTAAATTTTTTTAAAAAAACTTGACAACTTATAATTCATAAAGTAAATTTAAACCTTTAATTTTCCGGTCTTGAATTTTACCGGTTTAGAAATTGCCAACCGGATCGGGATTCGGCGCAATAGAATTTTGGAGGATTGCAAATGCTGAAAAATCTTACTTTTAGAATCGTTCTTATAGCGGTTATATTGATTGTTTCTTTAGTTTCATTATATCCGGTCAAAGAATGGAAAGAACTTGAAACGTTCAAAGGATTCCCTTCGACTATTAATTTAGGTCTGGATTTGCAGGGCGGTATGCATTTAATAATTCAGGTGAATAACAAATACATTGAAGACCTTGCCGCAAAAGATAAATCTATCGACGTCAAAGAATACACCAAAGACGCGGTTCAGAAAACCCTTGAAATCATTAGAAATCGAATTGACCAGTTTGGTGTCGCCGAACCTTCTATTAAAAAATTGGCTAACGACAGAATCGAAATCGAACTCCCTGGTCTGCGCGATCCGCAGAGAGCGAGAAAACTTATCGAAGGTCAAGCCGTGCTCGAATTTAAAATGGTTCATAAAGAAAACGATGTTCGGGTAAAAGAGCTTACCGATGAAAAAGGAGATTTGCTGCCGGGTAAAACAGTTCCTTTGGATTATAAATTATTATACGAGTATCCTAAAACGCCGGAAGGTCTTCCCATAATGCTCGAAGACGGAAAAACTCCGAAAAAAATGCCTTATCTGATTTCCGATAAAGTTGAACTTCGCGGAGACGATTTAAGAACCGCCGACGTTAATATCAATCAGGAAAATAAACCTATTATCGCTTTTAAATTAAAACCTAACGCCGCCGTCGCTTTTGAACAATTAACTGAAAAATACAGAGAAAGAAACGAAAATGAAAGCAACCGTCTCGCGATTGTTCTCGATAATAACGTTCTTATGGCTCCCCACATCAAATCAAGAATTCCGGGCGGAGAAGGCATTATCGAAGGCGGATTTAATCTTGACGAAGCTAAAAATATAGCGATAAAATTACGTTCCGGCGCTCTGCCCGTTCCGATAGATATTCTCGAAGAACAAACTGTAGGTCCGTCTTTGGGCTCGGATTCCATTCAAAAAGGAATTAAAGCCGCTTATATAGGAAGTATCGGAGTAGTATTATTTATGATACTATATTATCTCGCGTTTGGAATAATCGCTGACATAGCCCTTGCGTTAAATTTGTTTATGATGTTCGGTTTTCTCGCTTTTATCGGAGCCACTTTAACATTGCCGGGTATTGCCGGTATTGCTTTGACTATTGGTATGGCGGTTGACGCTAACGTCATTATTTACGAAAGAATAAAAGAAGAAATGCGGCTCGGCAAAAAACTTAGAGGCGCTATAGAAACAGGATATTCTAAAGCTTTTATCACTATTGCCGATTCAAATTTAACTACTATTATCATAGCTATTGTTTTATATCAATACGGCGCTGGTCCTATTCGCGGGTTTGCCGTTACTCTGATGCTCGGTATTATTTGCAGTATGTTTGCCGGAATTTTTATTACAAGAACAATTTTAATTATTTTATTGAATAACAATAAAATCTCGGCTATTCCGATTTTTTCGCCTTTTGCGGTATTATTGGATAGATTTTTACCGGAAGCAAAAAAATAATTTTCACTTTATTTAATATTTAACTTTTGAAGGAGTTGTAATAATTTTATGGATATCATTGGCAAACGCAATATATTTTTCACGATTTCGGCGATTGTTATTATTGCCGGTTTGATTTCAATATTATCTCACAAAGGATTAAAATACGGAGTAGATTTTGCCGGAGGCGCTAATCTTATAGTTAAGTTCGGCGAGCCCGTTACCGTGGAAAAACTGGATGAAATCAGAACATTATTAAATTCTAATAATATTCAGGCGAATATTCAGATATTCGGCAAACTCGGTTCGGAAGTGAATAAGATCAAAATATCAACCGCTTCCGACCCGCTTATAGAATCTAAAATAACAGGCATATTTCAAAAACATTTTGATAAAGATATAATCGAATCCTCCGCCGTAGACGGCAAAGTCGCCGCCGTAGGCGAAAACTCCACCGCAGGCGGCAAAGTCGCAGCAGCAGGCGAAAACTCCGCCGTAAACGCCGAAACCGCAGCCGGCGAAATCCCTGCCGCTAACGTCGGCGCCAATGGCGTTGACAAAGCCAACGTCGGTTCCGTAAACGCCGCCGATAACGCCTCTTCGAAAATCGATATCAATTTATTAAAAAGTTCAGCTCAGATTTCGGAAAACCTGAAGGCGATTTTTATTCAATCCGCGGTTGAGTCCGTACTCGCTTCAAGACCGTTTAACGATATGAATTCATTAAACGGCAATCTGAAAAAATTCAATCTGTCCGAATCTGAACTTAACGCTATTTTTATTTTAACGGACGCGGGAATTTCCGATGTTCGAAAAAATATTAACTCCCTTGACAATGCCGGATTAATAAATGTTTTCACCGATATTTTTTCATCCGTTAAATTTATCGAATATTTCAACGCAAATGCGAATAAAGCCGTGGATTATATTGACAAATCAGGCGGATTAATTAAATCCGTCGAAGACTTGAATCAGGTTTTCGAATTTGATTCAACGCTATTTGATAAATTTAAATCTCAATTTTCTACCAGTTCTTTTATTGTCGAATCGGTAAGTATGGTCGGTCCTTCAATTGGAGCCGATTACAGAAAAAAAGGAGCGCTCGCTATTATTGTTTCGCTTATAGCCATACTTGCTTATATCGCTTGGCGATTTGAAATAGAATATGCCATAGGCGCGGTTATCGCTCTTGGGCACGACGTTCTTATCACTATCGGAATTTTTTCTATGCTCGATAAAGAGTTCACCACTCAAATACTCGCGGCGCTGCTTACGCTGGTCGGTTATTCGATTAATGATACTATTGTCGTCTATGATAGAATAAGAGAAAATCTTAAAGCAGGCGCGAATTCAGATATCGAAAAAGTTATGAATACAAGCATTATCCAGACTCTTTCAAGAACGACTATGACTTCTCTTACTACTATGATTGCTGTCGCGGCTATTTATTATTTCGGCGGCGAGGTTACTAAAGATTTCGCTCTGGCTCTTTTGATTGGAATTATTGTAGGGACATATTCGTCAATATTTGTCGCAAGCCCGGTAGTTCTTATTTGGAAAAAAAAAGAAGCTCAAAAAAACAGAGCCGTAAAAAAATAATTTATGGTAAAATATTCTTTTATTCTTCCGACTTACAACGAAAAAGAGAATATTATAGATATTGTTTCGGAAATTGAAAATAATTTTCAAGATTTCGAGATAATAGTAGTCGATGATAATTCGCCGGATTTGACCGGAAAAATCGTTAAAGAATACGCTGAAAAAAATAATAAAAACAATATAAGCGTAATTATGCCTCAAACCAGATTGGGGTTGACTGAAAGCATAAAACTCGGAATTAAATCCGCTTTAGGCGAATTTGTATTCTGGTTTGACGTTGACGGAACTATGCGTCCTTCTATGTTCGCGCAATATCTGAATTGTTTCGATGACGGATACGATATGATTTTTTTCAGCCGGTATGTCGAATCCGCAAAAGACGCCCGCAAAGAAAAATTAAGTTTGTTATTAAGTATAATTATTAATTTTCTGTGTCAAATTATCTTGTCTTCCAAACACAAAGATTACACTTCGGGTTTTATAGGAGTAAAAAAACAAACCGCCGGCTCGATAAATTTCAGCGGCGATTACGGCGAATATTTTATCGAGCTGCTTTATAAATGCATTAAACATAATTTTAAAATAAAAGAAGCCCCTTATATTTTAAATTCAAGAACCAGAGGCGAAACCAAAACTTCTCCGGATTTCAAAACTCTTTTTTTCAGGGGAATTAAATACCTAAAAAAAATATACGATTGCCGATTATGAAAAATTTAAATTTCAGACTGTCTTTGCTTTGCTTGACCGCTTTCCTGTTATATATGTTTTTCTATATGAATTCACTAGTGTCCAATTAAAAATATAAAAAACTTGCTAACGGTTTTACCTTTT
>DAINAU010000173.1:0-8545 GCA_036733285.1 bacterium | reverse complement strand
TTGAACAGTTAGAGTTGCCTTGGGATTTGTAAATTTTTTTTGGACAGCAGTGTTTATATTTAAAAAGTTTATTAAAAAATGTCAGGAGTTTAAGTGTAAATTTAGATAAAAATGCTGTTGAAAAAATAAAAGGCAGAGGATTAGAATCTGTATGCTGTAGAGCGGAAGAATTAGAAAAATATGACGTTAAACCGGATATGTTTATTAGTTTTCAAATGTTGGAACATATAATTTCGCCAATACAATTTTTGAAATCATTGAGCGATAAATCTGAATGCCGGAGATTTGTTATAACAGTTCCATATCTAAAAAACAGTAGAGCGGCATTATATTATATTCGTAATAATTGTTTAACTAAACAAGTTGCGGAAGACACGCATATATTTGAATTGTCGCCAACTGACTGGAAACTAATTTTTAAATTTTCGGGTTGGAAAATTGTCTTTGATAAAATATATTATCAGTATCCTCAAAAGGGGATTTATAGTTTAACTAAAAATGCTTGGCAGCAAAATGATTTTGAAGGATTTTATGGCGTGGTATTAGAAAAAGACGATACATATAAAAAATTATATATGGATTGGGATTAGCAATTATTTGCAATTGTAGCGCAGAGTCAATATATCGAAAAACATAAAAACCAAAAGAGTAAACGATTTAAAGATTAAAAAAACTAAAAATTAAAGGCCTAAAAATTTCTTAAAGGTTAGAAAGTATTATATCGCGCATAGCCTCGTTCATAATTCTTTAAAAATTCACATTAATTCACATCAGCTCCCTGTAATAAAATAAAACAGGGAATAGAAGTGAATGGATGTGAAAAATAAAATTGGGAAACTCAAAAAAGTATGTTAAGCTGATATTTATAAGGGTTTGCAAAGTTAATTAAAAAAAAGCGTTTTATAGAATTATATTCCAAATAAGAAAATATATTCCACTAACAAGAATTGAAACTATTGACTTTTTTGCAATGCAATGCGTAAAAGTCTTAACTTTTTTGCAATGTGATTTACAATAGCCGGTATGATTAGAAAACAGCAAGAATATATATTGAAAGATTTAAATAAAAAAATGGTTTTTATTACCGGTCCAAGGCAGGTCGGTAAAACATGGTTAGCTAAAAAAATCTCTGAAAATTATAATAAAACTTTATATTTAAATTTTGATAATTACGAAGATAGAAAAATTATTAAAAATCAGTCATGGTTTCCGGAAGTTGAACTTATAATTTTAGATGAAATACATAAAATGCCAGATTGGAAAACTTATATAAAAGGTATATATGATACAAAATCAAAAAAACAAAAAATAATAGTAACAGGCAGTTCTGGTTTAGATTATTTAAAACAATCAGGCGATTCTTTAGCGGGCAGGTATTTTAGACATAGGTTATTACCATTTAGTATTTCCGAAATAAAAAATGAAATTTCAAATAGTATAGATAAATTGATTCATCGCGGCGGTTTTCCCGAACCATTTTTATCAGACAATGAAGAAGACGCATTACGATGGCGGATGCAGTATATTGACGGATTAATAAAATATGATATTCTGGATTTTGAGAAAATACATGATTTTAAAGCTATGCATAATGTTCTTGAAACTTTAAGACACTGAGTTGGTTCGCCGCTATCTTATAAATCCGTAGCCGAAGATTGCAATATAGCCCCCAACACAGTTAAAAAATATATTCAAATATTTGAAGCGTTATTTATAGTATTTAAAGTAACTCCTTATTCAAAAAATATAACCCGTTCTTTATTGAAGGAACCTAAAATATATTTTTTTGATAATGGGATGGTTGTTGGCGATAAAGGTATAGTATTTGAAAATTTTGTTGCGGTTTCATTATTAAAACATATTTATGGTATGAATGATTATAAGGGTATTAGAACAGAATTAAAATATATCAGGACAAAAGAGGGGAAGGAAATAGATTTTTGTATTGCTGAAAATAATAATGCAAAATTATTGATTGAAACAAAATATTCAGATAAATCATTGAATAAATCTTTGATGTATTTTAGTGAAAAATATAATATTCCGGCGCTTCAACTTGTATATCAATTACGCAATGAAATACTCGAACAAAACATTAGTATAAGAAAAGCCGAAAGTTTTTTAAAAGAGTTATTTTTATAAAAATTTAAATTTTATTTAACAATAATTTAAAGTTAAAGAGGTCATATAAAGTGAAATACATGGAAATTTTTCAACAGTTAAATAAAAAAGATGTCAAATATTTAGTTGTTGGCGGGTTAGCTGTAAATTTTCATGGATATTCGCGTTTTACGGCTGATATTGATGTTATTATTGAACTCGAAGATAAAAATATAAAAAAAATAATTAGTATGCTATTATCTTTTGGATTTAAAAGTAAATTACCGGTTAATCCGGAAGATTTTGCTAATTCTGAAATTCGAAAAGATTGGATTAATAATAAGAATATGAAAGCATTTAATTTTTATAAAGAAAATGATATAATATCAGAATTTGATATAGTAATAACTGAAGATACAGATTTTACTAAAAAATATTTAAGAAAAATAGAATATGAAATTGATGGCGTTAAAATACCGGTAATAAGTATTGATGATTTGATAGAAATGAAATTAATTGCTAATAGAAGTATAGATAAAATTGATATTGAGAAATTAAAATTATTGAAGGAAATTAATTAATGAATTTTGATATTGAAAACGAAAAAGAAAAATTGAAAATTAATTGCAAAAAACCAGTAAAATTTAGATTACAATGGCTTGAAAATGCCTTAGAGTTTAGGGATAAAATTCCTTCAAATATTAAAATGAAACAGGATTACATAAGAAGTATTGAGAATTCATGGAATGAAGAATTTAAGAGTTTTTTTAAAATATGAATAATTACCCAAATGAATATAGAACAGAATTCATCGATTTTATTGATAAATTATCAAATGAATACGATTCATTTAAATGGCGGTGTTCTTCAGTTTCAGAGAAAAATATAGTTTGCTATAATTCGTTATATAAAATTTTATCAAAAGATGAATTAGAAAATACTATTGATTTTAAATTTTGTTTAAAAAATTATTATAAGTCGAGACGACGGTTTGTTGTTGAAAAATTTAAAGATATTTTTGATATTCGTAAAATTGATATTTCAAAAAATTATATAGGACTGTTGACTTGGATTGATAAAAGAAATTTTTATTCTGAAAATAATTTTAAAGAAACTTATTATTCGGAATTATATGAATATCTAAAAAAAAAAGAAAATTTTTTGTTATTAATAAATCCGTTATATTCAATTGAAAAATCTGTAGTTTATAAAAAATTAAGAAATGAAAAAATTGAATTTATAGATTTATTTAAATGTTATAATAAAATCGATGTATTAAAATCTATTTGTTTATCTTTATTTTATAATCCGATAAAAAGCAATATTTTTTTTCAAAATAAAAATATAAAAAATTTGCTTAAAAATTTTTTTCTAAAAGATTTAGAAGAAAATAGATCCGCGCAATATTATTTGATGTATTATTCGATTAAACGTATTGCAGAAGCAGGGATAAAATTTGATAGATTAATTTATCCGTTTGAAAACCAGCCTTGGGAAAAAGTATTGTGTTTTGCTGTAAGAAAGTTTATGCCGAAAACTAAATTGATTGCTTATATGCATACAATGTCTTTACCTAATCTTGTAAGTATGTTTCCTGGCAAATATGAAAAAGATAACATGCCGCAACCGGATTATATTTTTACAAGTGGAAAACACACGGCTGATGAATTGAAAAAATATTGGAAACCGGAAAAGATCGTTGAAAATTGCGCGTTCAGGTATGAGTATCTGTTTGAAAAAGCGCAGAGTTCAGAGCGCAGAGCGCAGAGTGAAAATAACCAAAAAGTTCAGAGTATAGAGCGCAGAGAGCAGAGTAAGAAAAATTGTGAATTACGAATTAGCAATTACGAATTAAATAAAATTGATAAATTGAATAATTTAAAGATTCAAAGATTGAAAGATTCAAAAAATGAAAAATCAAGTGAAAAAAAATCTGACATCGCGCAAAGTACATCGAACATACTTCCAGACACAATTCCGAATAGCTCTCACTGCACTCTGAACTCTGAATTCTGTACTGAATATAAATCGAGTAGTGTTCATCGCGCATCGAACATCACGCATCGCGCATTTACTATTCTACTTGCGCTTTCAGTAGATTACAAAAAATCTCTTGAAATGATAAAAATTACTTATGCGTCATTTAAAGATAAAAAGGGATATAAAATTATTATTAAACCGCATCCGACGTATGAAATAAAATCTGAAGATATTAATATAGCGCAGAGCGCAGAGAGCAGAGCGCAGAGAGAAAATAGCAAAGAACTTCAGAGTTCAGAATGCAGAGCGCAGAATGAAATTAATGGCGCGCGATGCGCGATGCGCGATGCGCGATGGCAAGAAGAAGAACAGCAAGAACCAAAAACAAATAATAAAAATTTAGACATAGAACATAGTACATCGCGCATTGCGCCGGATACTAATTCTGTTTCTACACTTAGTACTCTGCAGTCTGCGCTCTGTACAATCAAAATCAGCGATTCGCCCGTATCCGAACTACTTCCTCAATGCGATTTAGTAGTTACTTCGGAATCGACTGTGGGTTTGGAAGGTATAAAATTAGGCAAACCTATGATTGAATTAGATGTTAAAGGATTTATTCCTCTTAGCAGATTTGATTATTGTCCTGAAATAAAAATTTCTGCATCCGATAGCAATGAACTTTTTGCAAAAGCGAACGAAGTTTTAAATTGGAATTTAGAACAGAAAAACCAATATTTTGAAAAAGCAAATGAATTTATAGATTATTGTTTTAACAAGCCTAATGAGAAATATATTAATGAGTTTGTGGAAATATAGAGCGCAGAGCGCAGAGCGCAGAGTGCAGAGTGCAGAGATAAGGGAAATAAGTTATGGAAGTAGAAAGTTTAAAAATATATCAAAAAAGTTATGCGATTTGTTTAGAAGTTTATGAACTGACAAAAATATATCCTAATGAAGAATTATATGGATTAGTTTCTCAGATTAGGCGAGCAGCGGTTTCAATACCTTCCAATATTGCAGAAGGATATCATAGAAATGGGAATAAAGAATTTAAACAATTTTTATTTATTGCGTTGGGATCAACAAGTGAATTAAAAACACAAATTAATTTATCAAAAGATTTAAAATATATTCAAGATGATGTAGCTAATATATTAATAAATAAACTTTATGAATTAGAAAAAATGTTATATGGTTTTATCAAATCACTTAATAAAAACTAAATTGTTAGTTTTAGGTATAGAACAAACAAATAAATTTTATAGAAATTGAATAATAAAGATTAATTTTAACCCAAATAATGCAATAGAAAGTAAATCTAAATCCAAAAAGCAAATTTTGAATGAATTAACATTTTTATTTTTAATTTTCTAAAGTATAATATGAGTTTTACGATAAAATCTGCACTCTTGTAATCTACACGGATAAAATTCGTAGAAAAATTGTATATTAAAGTTTAATAAATAAAAAAAAGGAGAATAGCAATGAAATTTATTTTTAATTTGTACTTCGCACTCTGCGCTCTGCGCTCTGCATTCTGCGCTGAAATGCTCCATAGGAGTATTTCATGATTTGCGCATTATTACTTGGCCGTGAAGGCAGCGTTGGATTTCCCGGAAAAAATGTTATGTCTGTTTTA
This sequence comes from bacterium, assembly GCA_036733285.1. Classification (GTDB taxonomy): domain Bacteria; phylum JAGOBX01; class JAGOBX01; order JAGOBX01; family JAGOBX01; genus JAGOBX01. The sequence goes on along the minus strand of DAINAU010000173.1, from coordinate 2,823 downwards.
GGACGTCCGTTGATGACTTATCCATTGCTTGCGGCGCAGAATTCCAAATATGTAGATAAGGTTTTTGTTTCTACTGATTCGCCTAAAATTAAAGAAATAACTCGGCAATATGGAGCGGAGGTGATTGACAGACCGGAATATTTATGCACGAAAGAAGCGCTTGGGGAAGACGCTTATGTTCACGGATATAAATGGATAAAAGAAAATGTATCTTCTGATATTGAATTGATGATATTATTATTTTGTAATGCGGCTACTCTTTTGGCATCAGAAATTGATTATGGCGTTGAGGTTTTAAGAGAAAATTCCGAGTATGATTCGGCTGTAACAGTTTCAGAATATAATATGTGGAGTCCGCTTCGAGCGCGGCGTGAGAATAAAGACGGATTGCTTGAGCCGTTTGTCCCTTTTGAAACATTTGGCAATCCAAAGACATTGAATTGCGACCGCGATTCTCAAGGGAGCGTGTGGTTTGCTGATGTTGCGGTTTCGGTTGCGCGTCCGCAAAATCTTGAAAATCTTCACGAAGGATTACTCCCGCAAAAATGGATGGGACAAAAAATATTTCCAATTAAACATTGGGGCGGATGCGATATTGATTATGAATGGCAGGTTCCACAAGTGGAATATTGGCTAAAAAAAAATGGTTTTACAGAAATTAAAACGCCGTATGATAAAAAAATGTAATTCCGCAACGCTAAGCAGGGAGCAGTCCAAAGAAATGGAAATTCCAAAAAAAATAATTTGACAATTTATTAGTGTCTTATTAAAAATATTTTTGCAATTTCAGCAAAATTATTTTTAATAAGATAAATATCTTTTCCGCGAATGCGGCTTATGCAATGGAAGCAAAGACGTCGGGCGAAAAACAGTTTTACTGTATTTATGAATTTTGAATTGAAAATATCAAATAACCGCATCCGTTAAATCAGTTTAATCTCTTTACATCTGTGTTAAGATGTTTTTTAACACTGATTGATTACAGATTTAACAGATTTATACAGATTTTTTATTTTTTATTAATTTTGTTATTTTTTGTTCGAGGTTGGGTTTTTCCATTTTCGCGAACTCCACACCGCTAAGCATATCGCGCAAATAGAGCGGAATAATTAGAATGATTTTTTTTGAATTAATTGGGATTTGTTTGAATGACTGAATTTAAGAAAAAATTACTAAATACATTGTCAATATTAAAAAAAATTCCTGAAATAATAATAATCGGTTCTGAAGTTCCGAATATTTTAAGTTTATCAAATGATATTGACGATTCAAATTTATTTGTATCTCAAGATATCGACATAGGAATTCCAGTAAAATTAGCCGATAATGTAAAATTTTATCTAACATATCTTGAGCAATACTATACAAAATCAATTTTTGAACCGTCGGTTTTTTTGCCTAATACTGAAGAATATCTTGAAATTAATTTTTTAGGAATAGATAAGAGGTTATATAATTTTGACGAAGTTTATATTTACGATAATGATAATTTATCATTTATGGTTTTTGGTAATTTGTCGCTTATTGAAAGTCAAAGAATTATAGTTGACGGAAATGAATTAAATATTGCCGAGCCGATATCATTAATTTTTGAAAAACTTTTGTCTGAACGGAATTATATTAAAATTGAACGTGATTTGTATGTTGTTGCATTATTATTGAAGAATGTTTCAATAGATTATTTGAAAAACAGAATTTCTGAAATTTCCAAAAAACTTGATAAAGAAAGAAAATTATTAATTTTAGATAATTTAATTTTAATGGATTCTATATTATTGAAATTAGAGAAAACTGAATTAATACAAATAAAGGTAAAAGAATTTTTAAGGTTTATTAAAAATGAATTTGGTATTTGAAAAAAAAATACGAGAGTTTAAACATCGTTTATTAAAAAAAAAATACGAATACCGTCAATTTAATAATGCAAACGGTATATGGCTTAAACTTAAAATTGAAATAGCGATTTCTGATAAAATTTTTGGCATTAATAGCGATGGCAATAATGAAGTATTAAATAAATTGACTTTTATCGGAGTTTTATCGTCGTTATCAAAAGAAATAAAGTTTTATAGGGCAAAACCGAATTTTTACGATTTAAAAATATTAAGCGGCTTGAATCAATTACCGGCAGATATTCAGAAAATTTTGAAAGCGGATTTTGACGTTGTGATATTTATCAGTAATAATAATTAATTATAAATACTATCAAGCTGAAATAATTGTAAATAAAATATGCTTATAAGAAATTGGTTTTAGGTTTCTACGTTTGTAATCGCGGATTTTATATCCGCGTCAAATAAAATGAGCAAATTAAAATTTGCGTTTACAAAAAATCGAAAACCAATTTTTAAAAAGTATATATTTTTTGAATTACAGAATAATAAAATTTAGATTTTTGTGATTATTGAAAGGTGGCAAATGAATAAAGTAATAGTTTTTGGCGGCTCGGGTTTTATAGGAAATCAGACTGTAAAAGCTTTGTTTGAGAAAGGTTTTAACGTTACAATTTTTGATATAACTCCTCCGTTAAATATTGATAAAAATATAAAATTTATAAAAGGCGATATAAAAGATTTAAATTGCGTTAGAGTAGCGATAGAAAATAAAGATATTGTATATAATTTTGCCGGAATCGTGGATCTGGATATAGCTAACAAAAGTCCGTATAACGCTATTTATACAAATGTAACTGGAAATCTGAATATTTTAGAAGCTTGCGTTCAGAATAAGGTAAAAAGATATATTTTTGCAAGTTCTATTTATGTTTACAGCGACAAGGGTTCTTTTTACAGATGCAGCAAACAGATGTGCGAGATAATGATC
>DAINAU010000172.1:0-8799 GCA_036733285.1 bacterium | reverse complement strand
AAAATACGAAGAGTAGATTATTTATAAAAAATATTGATATTTATCATAGGAGATATAATATACGGGTCGAATTTTTTTACGATATTGTTTTTTTCAATCATTAAATCTTCGGATAGAATTTTACACAAGTCGAGTATTCCGAGTCTTTCGCGCGAAGGTTTATCGCTTAAAATCGCGTCAATCGCGTTTGCAGCGAACAAGATTCTGCTTTCTATAGGAATATTTTCAAATTTGGGAATTTCCGGATTGTTATTAAGTTTTTTGTGATTGTAGACTCCGTTATAATGAGCCTGATGCCATTTTATTATTGGAGCAATATCCGCGAGTTCGTCTATTCCCGCAATTACAGCCGAACCGAACGACGTGGTAATCGCCGAGTATTCCTCTCTTTCTTCGTTTGAAAGAGACTTTACGCTTTTTGTCGGCTCGTCGTACGATTTTATTTGTTCGCTTAAACATTTGTTGCCTAAATCATGCAAAAGCGAAGCTATCGCAATTCTTCTTTTTGCCGCGTCGTTAATGATTTGCCGCCTATAATTTTTTATCAAATTGTTTTTATAATCTATATTGTTTTCCGAATCTTTTAGGATATCGGATTTCTGATATAAAATCTCCGTTAATATCTGTTTTTCGGTTTTGGAATCTTTATCTACGTTTTTAAACAAATTGAATTCTTCAATAAAAAGCTCGTAAAGCTCTGTGTCCGCCAATAGATATTTTTTATTATTATTCTGCCATTTTTTTAACGAGTTCAGACTGAACAAAAGATTTAACTGATTTGCCGGAGCCAGTTTTTCAAAGGGTTTATAGAATATATTGGTTGAAACGTCTTTTTCCGGATTTTCAATTTTGAAAGTAATAGCTTCGATTCTGGTTCGTATTTTTTTTATCAATTCTTTATAATACAGAATTCGTTTTTCTTCGTATGAAATTTTATCGGCGAGATTTGAATTAATTAAATCGACTACCAACAGAGAATTAACGGCAGTCCGTTTCGAATGATCGGCTTTATATTTGTCTTTTGATTCAATTTTGTAACTTGCAAAATTAAAAGGCAAAAAACCCTGCTTGACGTTTTTAAGTTCGGATATTATTTTTTCAACGTATTTTTTATATTCTTGAAAAACTTTGTCCGGAATGCCTATTGAATTTTCAAAAGTATTAATGCTGTCAACCACGTAAATGTATTGATTTTTTTCTTTGCCCTTAAACTTTGCTATATTTTTGGTTATATTGACAAAATTTTTAGACGCGATTAAATCGTAAAAATTTTGTCCTATTATAATCGGGCGTTCGTCCGTCGCGGTTATTATAGTTAATCTGCCGCCTTCGCTTGTTATCCGGCTCGCGACGTTCACTATGTCGCCGGTCGCGTCAATTCTTCCATACATATCGAAATCGACTATGACAGGGCCGTATTCCGCGCCGCCTTTCATAAAAATCCGGTCTTTATTCGCGGTCCCGATAAGTTTTTCTTTTATGAAAATTTTATTAAGCCAATCGAATTTTTTTTGCGCCTTATACATAAATCTAATTACGTTTTCAGCAAGAAACGAGTTAATGATATTTTGAGTTTTATTAAGCAAAATCCCGTTTAACTTTTTATGATTGACGTGTTTCCATTTAATTATATTCTGAATAACCGGATATAGATTGTCGAGATTTGAAAGCTTGTTTTTTTCAGCGATAAAAGAATCCAACTGACTGGAAAAAGAGCCTACGGTTTTTTTTATAGATTTTAGCTTTTTGGGATTATCGTTTATAATCGTGTCTAATCCGAAAATTGACATTATTTCGTCGCCTACCGATTTCACGTATATTCCGCCGAATTGATTAATTAATCTTATGTGATCAGATTCCCAAAGTTGAATAATTCGTTTCATTGAAGCGTTGCCGAGAGTTTCGCTCAGACCGGTAAAATTTGTAATATCAAAATATACGGCAAAAACGTTTTGTTCGCCTTTCAAAATATTTTGTTCGGTTTTTGTGAAAAAAGTTGCGAGCTCCTGCATTTTTAATCTCGATACGGTTACCGACGCCTGTTTAGCAAGAATTTCAATAAGCGCTTCGTCCGATTTGTTGAATTCGCCTTTGTCGTGAATTTTATTTATAGCTTCAATGACGCCGAGAATTTTTCCCTCTTTATCAAAAAGCGGAGCCGCTAAAATTGATTTTGTTCTGTAATTGTTTCTTTTGTCAAAATAAGGATTGAATTGAATTCCCTTATAAAATTTGGATATGTTGTCGTAAACGTCTTTTATATTAACCGTTTTTTTTGATACGGCGCAATATCCGGCTATGCTGTTTGAATTATATGGTATTTTAATTTGTTTTATTTGACCGCCGGCGATAAATTCCGAAACGAGTTCTTCGCGCGAATCTGTGACAAGATACAAGGTGCATCTGTCGCATTCAAGAAGTTCGGCGGTTCTGTTCACAATCAAATTCAAAACGTCTCTTATATTCTGAATTTCGGAAAGTTCGATAGTGATATCGAGCATTATTTTATATTTTTCAGAAAGGACAGCATCCATATTTTTTATGTTGAAACTAAATTGAACGCATTAGTTTTTTCGCATTAAACAGCAATTTAAAATTTTATGAGACTTCATATTTTAATCAACTATAATTATTTTTTTAAAAATATCAACACTGAAATAAAATAAGCGATGAATGACAGAGCGGTCAGAAATTGTTCCAATAAATTTAATAAACTTTTCGCGCGTCATTTTAGTTAATTATGTGAAAGGTAAATTTTGAACTTAACTTACGACGCTGAAAGTTGCAACAAGTTGCAAAGAGCGTCGAATTTCACATAGCCGCTGATGAAATCAACGGTTAATAAAAAAAATATGAAAACGACCTTGAATAAGGGTCGAATTTCAAGATATTATAAATTCAGGGTTGTATGTTCAAGTTTTTTAATACCGCAGGTTTCACCTGTGATTACTTGAAATTCAACCGTGTTCGCGGTTGAAAAATTATTAAAACCAAATCAAATTTTATTTAGAAAACTAAAAAGATTAGTTTTTTTACTGACCGCGCCTCGCCTAAACATCCAGTAAAAAAGTGGAACTTTTTGGAAGCGCGCTCCGATGAATGGAGATAAGGGAAAAATTAAACGGGAAATATTTCCGTTAAAAAAATTCAATTTATGAAAATGTTAAAATTTATTGACATAGATATTTTTTTTTGATATAATGAAAAGGTTTATAAACTTAACTTTATATATGGACATTAAATGAAAAATTTTTTTTATTATTTAACGTTAGCGGCTCTTATTTTATTTGCTAAGGAAGCTATCGCCGAAAATTTAAGGTATATCAATATAAAAGACATAAAAATAAGCGGAAATAATTTAATAACTGAATTTGAAATAAGGGAAAATCTTGTTTTAAAGGAAGAAAAATACGAAATCAACAAGTTTTACGAATTACTTGATCAATCAACAAAAATATTATATTCAACGAATAATTTTAAAAACATTAATTTTAAAATAGATGAAACGGACACAGAGATCGTTTATTTAATTTTGGAAGAATGGCCTATATTCGAATCGGTTGAGTTTGTCGGGCTAAATAATGTCAAATCAAATAAAGACGATACGGAAACGCTTGATAAAATCAATGAAATGTGCGATTATAACAGAGGCGATTTTGTAAACGATTACAAAACAAACAGAATAGCCGCAAAAATAAAGGAATTTCTTGTTTCGGAAGGTTATTATTACGCGGAAGTAAAACATCAGATTGTTAAAGTCAACGAAAAGAAAAACAGAGTAAAAATAGTTTTCGATATTTTCGAAGGCGCGGAAATAAAAGTAAAATACGTTGATATTTATTCAAAGGAAAAACTCGGCAACCTCAAAAAAACATATATGAAATTTAAAGCTAACGTAGATAAAGGCGACGTATTCAAGATGCAGGAATTTGAAATGGACGTCAATAAAATCAAAGTCGGAATGTGGAATGAAGGACATATTAATTCGAGGGTTTATACGGAATTCATCGATTATAAAACTGAAAACAAGATAGGAATAAATATATATATTGAAAAAGGGAAAAAATATAAAGTCAAGAATTTTAACGTAAGCGGAAACACATATTTTGAAAAAGAAAAATTATTGAAACTGGTGAAACTTCAGAAAAACGAATATTTCAGTTATGACGCGCTGATGGAAACGATAAAAGGAATAACCGATTTATATTCGGAGGAAGGGTATATTGAAACAAGGGTCGAGCCGGATCAGAAAATAGTATCTGAAAACGGAGTGGAATTTAATTTTCAGATTACTGAAGGAAATAAAATTTATATTGAAGATATAGTAGTCAAAGGCAATTATAAAACAAAGAAAAAAGTCATATTACGGGAAATTCTCGTTAAACCCGGCGAAGTATTGAATAGTAAAAAAGTTGATTTGAGCAGGCGTAATCTTGTGATGCTGAATTTTTTTGACAAAGTGGATTTGAAAATATTAGACGGAAAAAATCCTTCAAATAAAATATTGGCGTTTGAAGTTGAAGAAGGCAGAACCGGAACCGTAAGTTTCGGAGCCGGATACAGTTCGGTGGATAAATTTGTGGGTTTTGTCGAACTAACAAAAAATAATTTTGACGCTTCAGATTTCTGGTCGTTTACGGGAAAAGGCCAGAAAGTAAATATGAGAATAGAATACGGAAAAGAAAGAAAGAATTATGAATTGGGATGGTCGGATCCATGGTTTAACGATAGTTTAAAATACGAAGATAAACCGAGTCCAAAAAATCCATTATATTTAGGGTATAATTTATATAGGATTTCCCGCAATCCGGACGATTACGAGATTCAGCGGACAGGCGGAAATATAAAAATAGGGAGAAAACTTGGTCTTTTCAACAGGATTTATGTAAAATATCAAATGGAATCCGTGAAAATAACCGAAGTTGACAGCACAGCTCCAACTGATATAATAGACGAAGTCGGCGGCATAGGAGGTCATAAACAAGAATTGCAAAGCAGTATAACGTTTGAGTTAAATAGAAATACAACTGACGCCGTAAGATGGCCTACAAAAGGATACATCGCCACATTAACAAATGAAATATCAGGCGGGTTTATGGGCGGAGACGTCGATTATATAAAAACGGAGTTGGACGCGAGCGTTTTTGTTCCGTTGTTTAATACGAAACTCGGAAGACAGGTTTTAGCTTTTCATTTTGCCGGAGGTTCGGTTGATAATATTTTCGGAGACGAGGACGTTCCGTCATATGAAAAATATTTTTTGGGCGGTTCTTCTACAATACGGGGATACGGGGAAAGAGATATAAAATATTATAATATAACAAACGGAGAAAATTACGGCGGCAAAACGCAATTATATTATAATCTTGAATATAGAATACCGCTTGTGAAAGACACGATATCATCCGTTATATTTTATGATGGCGGGAATATCGACGTTTCGGCGTGGAAGATGGATATGAGCGGATGGAGATTCGGTTATGGACTTGGGTTTAGAATTGACACTCCGATGGGATTGCTTCGTTTGGATTGGGCGAGACGGATAAATGAAACCTATCCGGGGAAAGGGGATAAAGGCGAGACAGAGATACATTTTAATATTGGAAATATGTTTTGAAAACCTTCGCTTTATTTTACTGTATTAAAAGGGTTTAAAAAACATATTTGGAAAATTGAAAATAGAGGGGTGATTTTTTATTAAAAGAATTAAAATAATTTTCAGCATTGCGCTTTTAATTTTATTAATAGCAAATATTGGAATTTTCGGAGCAGAAAATCAGCCGCAGTCCATAAGGATAGCGGTAGTTGATTGGACTGAGATTTCAGCTAATTATAACTGGTTTCAGGAACAGTTTAATAGACTTGCCGAAAAACGAAAAACAATTATGGATATGGTTGAAAAGGAGAATAAAGAAATCGCCGTTATGGAAGAAGAAGCAAGAAAATTAATTCTTACTGACGATACGAATTCAAAACAAAATGAAATCAATAAAAGAAAAACTGAAGCGGAAGGTTTTTACAAAGAAGCCAATGATTTGCTTGTAAAAAAAGAAGAACAATTGATTATGGAATCAAAACGCAGAATTATGGAAGCTGTAAAGGATATAGCTGTAAGAGACGGAATAGGCGTTGTTTTTACAAAAGAACAGGTTTTATACGCGGCGGAATCGTATTACGCTAATATGACCGAACGCGTTTTAAGAAAATTAAACGAGGAGATAAAAAAATGAAGAAAATTTTATTAATGGTTTTAGCGGTAGTATTTTTAAATTCGGTTGTTTTCGGAGCTGATATTAAATACGGTTACGTGGATTCGCAGGAAGTGGCGGATGAACATCCAGTGTATAAATCAAAATTAACAGAGATTGAAAAACTTGTAAAACCGCAGAGAGATAAAATTCAGGAGAAACAGAAAGAACTTGAAAAATTAAATTCCGAGATGAGCGATCCGCTTGCGAGCGACGAAGTAATAAAAGCAAAAAAAATAAATTTGGAAAAAAAATATGACGATTATAAAAAAATGGTTGAAGCAATGCAGCGCGACGTTCAAAAACGGGAGAGCGAAACTTTGCCCGAAGATTTAAAAAGAAAAATACTCGAAGAAGTTATGTCGGCGATTCAGAGTATAGCCAAACGCGAAGGATTCCAAATAATCTACGAATCAAAGAACGCAAATTTGATTTATATTGAACCGTCGCTTGATATAACGGAAAGGGCGAAAACAGAATTAATTAATTCTTTGACAAAAAAAACAAAATAATCCGCTAAAAAACGGGCAATAATTTTTTGCAGACAGGGATTTATTTTAGCGAATGAGTCGCGGAGTCGCGAATTAGTGTAAATTAACGCGGATAATCACGAATGGAGAGAATAAATATACATTAAGTATATTGAGTGAAGAAAAAGGTATTAGCATAGATTAGCGGGAGAGAAGAGCGAGCTTGCGCAAGTAAAATATTTTCCCGCGAATGAACGCGAATCTCCGCGAATGGAGAGAACGAAAAGAAGAATAATTTTACGTTAATTTATTGAGAACAGATATACTAAAAAAATTATTAATAATGGAATTTTAGTTTTATATTTATGAGAAAAATAAGCGGGAGAAAAAGTATTTATTAGCGTAGATTAGCGAAAATTAGCGGGAGAGAAGAGCGAGCTTGCGCAAGTAAAATATTTTCCCGCGAATGAACGCGAATCTCCGCGAATGGAGAGAACGAAAAGAAGAATAATTTTACGTTAATTTATTGAGAACAGATATACTAAAAAAATTATTAATAATGGAATTTTAGTTTTATATTTATGAGAAAAATAAGCGGGAGAAAAAGTATTTATTAGCGTAGATTAGCGAAAATTAGCGGGAGAGAAGAGCGAGCTTGCGCAAGTAAAATATTTTCCCGCGAATGAACGCGAATCTCCGCTAAAGAAGAAATAAAAAATATACTTTTGTATATTGCGGGCAGAGTAGAAAATATAACAAAGTTAAATATTTCAGAGGGCAAGAAAGTATAAATGCAGTAAATTCTATTTAGCGGAGGATATTATGGAGACTAATTTGATATATAAAGAATTAGTTTATGATATAGTAGGTTGCGCTATAGAAATTTATAATTATCTTGGTTCAGGATTTCTTGAAGCGGTATATCAAGAAGCAATGGAAATAGAATTAAAAAACAAAAAAATAATATTTGAACCGCAAAAAGAATTAGATATAGAGTATAAAGGAATAATACTAAATAAACATTATAAACCGGATTTGTTGATAGAAACAAAAATAGTATGCGAATTAAAGGTAATGGATAGACTTGATAAAACAGAAGAAAGCATAATGTTGAATTATTTGAATGTAACAAAATTTAAATTAGGATTATTAATAAATTTCGGATGTAAAGAAAAATTGGATTGGAAAAGAATGGTATTGACTTATTAGCGTAGATTAGCGAAAATTAGCGGGAGAGAAGAGCGAGCTTGCGCAAGTAAAATATTTTCCCGCGAATGAACGCGAATCTCCGCGAATGGAGAGAACGAAAAGAAGAATAATTATGCGGGATTTTTTATTCAAATGACTTTAAAGTGGTTTTTAAGGTTTTTATAATATAATGAAATATAAATTAAAAGAAATTTCACGGATAATCGAGGGTCAACTTAAAGGCGAAGAGAATATCGAGATTACTGGAATAAAAGGAATAGACGCGGTAAAATCGGGCGAATTGACATACGCGGATAATGAAAGGCATTTGCGGGAAGCTGAAAAAACCGGATGCGCCGGAATAGTTTGCGGAATGAAATTAGATTCGCAGTTAAAACCTGTGATAAAAGTAAGAAATCCAAAACTTGCTTTTGCAAAAATTTTGGAGTTATTCAAAACCGAACCGGTAAGAAAGCCGGAAATTCACAAAACCTCAGTCATAGATTCAACCGCGAATATAGGAAAAAACGCATTTATCGGAGCTAACGCAGTAATAGAGAAAAATGTAATAATAGGCGATAACGCGATTATATACCCGAATGTTTATATAGGCGATAACGTGATTATAGGCGATAACGTTAAAATATATCCGAATGTAACAATATATTATAATTGTAAAATAGGAAAAAATGCGATAATACACGGAAATGCGGTAATTGGTTCAGACGGATTCGGATTTGCGCTTACAATGGAAGGTCATTATAAAGTGCCGCAGACCGGAAATGTAGAGATTGGCGATAATGTAGAAATAGGAGCTCACGCTTCGATAGACAGAGCCACTACGAATTCGACAACGATAGGGAATGGAGTCAAGATTGACAATCAGGTTCATA
>DAINAU010000171.1:0-8802 GCA_036733285.1 bacterium | reverse complement strand
AAAGAAACCGACATTATGGACAGTGGAAATGAGCAAAATTAAATTTCCAAAAAAATGCGTCATGAATTATATCTGTTATACAAAGGGCTAATCGCATTATATAAAGAATATCCCGATATATTAAACACTAATTACCATACAAACTATAAAACCCTAATTTCAGAGAGTCGCAGAAAGACTAAAATTTATTTTTTTTCCGTTAAGCCACGGTATACGTATATTTTTATAAGCTCTCGTTATTCAATTTTTAAATGAATCCGTTATGAAAATCATTTTTTTTGAGTAAGATTTAAATGTAGTTATTTCTTTATAATGCTTTTCTGAAATAAGAATATTTTCAATAGTATCTGATTCATCATATTCTAATTCAATAATATTCAGCGTATCTTTATATTCTTTGCTGATTTTATTAATAATATAGGCATAAATATTGGAATTCTGACTTTCAATTGGATTTTTTATCATTATTACGGGATAAGGTTTTTCAGGGAAAAATTGTGTGTTATTTATAAACTCAATTAAATCTGCAAACGGAATTTCAATTTCAAAATCGTATTTATTTATGGTATCAATTATTTGATTATATATTTCATCAAATACATTATTTAACATATCCATTTTAAATCCTGTTATATAAATTATTTGTCCTGATAATAAAATTGCGCTTAAGCAATTTAAAAATTTTACTGCTTATTTTATTGAAAAATATCTTATTATAACTCATTCATTTAAGCAAGAAAATATTTATTTCGCATCTTTGCTTTTATTATCGCCAGCCATTTGTTCCCATTCTTTTTTAGCATTGTAAAAAAGCAAGCCGCCGAGCGCGGCTATACCTAATACCGCAACTCCGGCAGCGATACCTATAACGCTGAATAATTTTTTCATACTACGCTCCATTGGAAAATATTAAATGTGAAATATATAAACACACAGCTCTTATAGAAAATTATTACGATTATACGACTGCGCGCAAACGATAAATTCTAATATTGAATTTATCGTTTATTTTGTCAGCCGCTTTATAACCGCCAACAGCGCCGCCAGCCAATCCCGCGCCCCAAGCAACTGCAGCCGCTGACGCGCCGACCGGTATCGCAACACTAAAAGCTGCTGCCGCAAGCGCGCTTCCGCCAATAACAACACCGGCGCATTTTACTATAAACCCCGGGAACATTCTAAAAAATCTTTTTTTTCAACTTCGTTCATTTCCTTTTCTCCTCTTTTTTTTAATAATTTTTTTAGCTTCTTTGTGAACATTATCGTATGACTTTACAAAATTATCATATTTATAAAAATAATCTTTTTAAGATTGTTTCAACACGGATTTCACGGCTTTACGGGGATTATAAAAATAACCAAGAACAAACTGAACCGACACGAACAATTATTTAAATTATATTTTATCAATAATTTTTTCTTCGGAATTTTTATTTATTGAAAACGCGGCGGTTTCTAAAATATCTTTATTATTCAAACCGTTTTTTATTTCGATTTCAATGTCTTCTGGAAATATATTACGACCGCGAATAATAATCATATCCTTTATTCTACCGGTAATAAATAATTCATTATCTAAAATAAAACCAATGTCGCCGGTTCTGATAAACTTTTTATCGGGATAACCGGCAATCGCGAAATTTAGTTTTTCGAACGATAATTCCGGCGCGTTAAAATATTCAACGGCAGTTGATTCGCCTGCTACGCAGATTTCGCCGGTTTCATTCTCATTAATCAAGTCTGAAGATTCCGAATTAATTATTTTTACTATATGATTTTCTATTATACTGCCGCAACTTATATATTCTTTAGAATTTCTTGTGTTTTAACGCGCAATTTTTATTTTATTATTCGATAATTCGGATAAATCAAGATTAACGGTTTTTAACGCTGCTCCTATTTTTTTTGAACTGACCATCAGCGTCGATTCGGCAAGACCATAGCACGGATAAAATGCCTCTTTTGAAAATCCGCAATTCTTAAACGCTTCGTAAAAAGAATTTATTGTTTTAATGTTAATCGGCTCGGAGCCGTTAATCGCAATTTTCCAGTTTGATAAATCAAGCGTTTGCTTTTGATCGTCTGTAATTTTTTTTATGCAGTAATCATACCCGAAATTTGGAGCGATATTGATATAAGTTTTATAATCTGAAATCAATTTAAGCCATTTATACGGATTAATAAGAAAATCATTAGAGTTCATTAAAAAACAATGCGCGCCGCGATAAAGCGAATTCATTATTACGCCGACAAGTCCCGTATCGTGATAAGGCGGCAGCCAACTCGCGATTTGTTTTTCGGAATCAAGATTTAATATATTATTTATCGCATAAAGATTTGCCGATAGGTTTTTATGAGATATTACAACGCCTTTTGGATTTGCCGTCGAACCTGAACTGTATTGAATAAACGCCGGCGCTGTATCGTCAATTTCGGTAAAATCTATTTCAGGCGGCTGATAATCTTCCGCATCTTAAATAAATATCCAACGCAAATTTTTAAAATGATTTAATCCGCCATTGGTTTCTAAAATTTTTTTTTTTCATAATAACTTTTTTCAGTTAAAATATACTCGGTTTTCAGATTTTTAATTATCAAATTCGGGCGTTCAAATCCTTTGATATTATAAGGCAGATAAGTAGGCGCTGAAATTATTTTGGAATAGAGACAGCCGAGAAAAGCTAAAATAAAATTTATTCCCGGCTTGATTAATATCAATATACTTTTATTATTGGAAATTCTATTTTTTAATAATGCGGATATCAGCCGCGCTTTCAAGTCAAGTTCAAAATAATTTATAGTTTGAGAAGTATCGTCCGCGTTTAAAAAAGTAAACGCTGTTTTTGAATGAAAATTATTAGAATTATTTTGTATGACGCCGAGGATATTATTATTCATAAATTCTAAAATTAATTTTTAAATAGATTCACAAGGATTTTTAAATATTAAAATCTCATAGTCAGTCAATTATTTAAATATATTTTCGTTATATTTTCTTCTCCGTGTAAATCAGTGGATTCAGTGTAAAAAATAATACCATTAACACGCGGCAATTCTTTTTTCAACTGTCTCAATTTTTTTATTATCATCAGTTTTTTGCGGTAACACAAATATTTTCGTGTTTTCAGGTTCTTCGATGATTTGAATTTTCAAATCTGCAGGAACTTCAAAACCCTCGTTCTTCAATACAGTTTCCGTATTGTTTAAGAGATTTTTTTTGTAGTCTTCGTCAGCCCATGCTTTCGCTACAATCTTCGCGTATTTCTTACGCATTTCGTCTTGTGAAATTTTCATAAATTATCGCTCCTTAAATTTTTTACACGGATTTTACGGATTTACACGAATAAAAATGTCGTTAAAAAAATTAAAAAACCGCTGACTTACGCTATCTCACTATAACTTTTCAACTCATTATTTTTATAAAACTCTAAAGAGGAAATTTCGTTTTTTTTATTCGTGAAAATTCGCGGGATTTGTGATTAAAACTTCTCCTCTTTTTGGATACGGCTATGCTGCTCTAATAAAATCCGAGAAATTCGCATGAAAAACATAAGTAAAAAACATATCTTTGTAAAAGTATAGTAACACGATTTAAAAAAAAGTTCAAATTTGTATTTAATAATTATTCTAACTTTAAGACTTTTTTATTGCAATCTGTATTCTTTGTAAAATACGCCGCGAGTTTTATTATACGCATGATAAGCCAATCTGATAATTAAAATAAAAATGACAATAATTCCGAATATTATTCTGGCGCTGAGTTCTTTTTTTCTTAACAGCAAATTCCCGTATAAAGCAAAAGGATAAATTACAAATAAAATTGTAATTAATCCGCCGCAGATTCCGTATAACCAAAAATTATTTTTAGTCTACGCGGAAGAATTTTAAAAAATTGAGATGATTTCCGTTTGGAAAAAATTCCTAATAATTTTTCTTTAATATATTTAAACGATTCTTCGCGGATATTTGGATAGCCGACCAAATCCATCAATATATAATAAGCGTCCATTTTAATGAACGGATTGAAATTCATAATAATCGAAAATAAAAGCATTCCCAGCATAATGGCTAAAAAATGAGTTAAATATGGATTCGATGCAAAATAATAAATCCAGCTTAGAACGCCGAAAATGCCGATACTGCTGATTGGTCCGCCTAATGAGACCATTATCCGCTGAATTTTTTTGGGAAAATTCCACGATGACGAGACGTCGCAGTAAAAAATAAACATTGCAAGAATGATTTTTTTCATAAAATTTGTTTTTTTCGAAATTTCTTCGGAATCCGGTTTTTCAAGCAGACCGGCTTCTTCAAGCGTTTCATAAATAATCCCAAGTTTATTCGGGGAAATCAAGCCGAGCTCGTCAATATATACCATATATATATCATTTAAAGTTTTTTTTCCGTCAAGTTTTCTGATGACAAATAACGAACCGGTATCCAACTTAAGAATTCTACCCGAATTGACGTTATGAATAATGGCGGTTTCAGGATATTTTTTATTTTTTTCGGATTCGGGTATATCTATATGCGTATTTTTATTCAATTTCGGCTTTAAACTCAAAGCCCAAAATTGTTTGGCTGGCGCGCCATCGCGTTTGTATTTGACAAACTGAAAAATTCTTTTTGAACCGGCTTTTTTAAAATAAACCCTATCCATCTGTTTGCGTATCAAATGCAGCCAGAGAGCGTCAATCGCAAGATTATCAATGTTCGACGACGCGCAGGGCAGTTCATAATCGTCAATATTCAGCGGATTCAAAGGAATATTATTTTCATATACAATTTTTATTTCTGCAAACTCGTCATTACAATTTAAATTAATTTCGATTATGTTTTGATTTTGTTTATTGGTTGACAATCGAATTATTTCTTCGAGCGCTTCGTTTAATGAACTTTCAATCATCGAAATAATAGATTTGGTTATATGGAATGACGAATAATAATTGGTTATAATTACGGACAGCAACTGTATCCATTTCTTTTCGGCGGTTATTGATATGTTAAAATTATTCGAATTCATGATAAATTAATAAAATTTTAGACGAAATATTTAGTTCATAAAATACTTTAAACCCGAAAAAAAACAATTTAAAAAACAAATTTTTCTTGTGAAAATTGTCGAGTCAATGTATAATTTTTATCAGAAATATAAATTTTGAATAATAAAATTATTAGAAAGGAATTATTATATGAGGATTGCAAAAAATATAATTGAACTTATCGGAAATACTCCGCTTGTTAAAATCAACAAATTATCTGAAAACCTATACGCTGAAATTTACGCGAAACTTGAATATTTTAATCCGTTATCAAGCATAAAAGATAGAATTGCTTTAGCTATGATAGAAGACGCTGAAAAAAGCGGAAAAATAAAAGCAAATTCTACGATAATAGAACCGACCAGCGGAAACACAGGAATAGGACTCGCTTATATATCTGCCATCAAAGGTTACAAACTTATATTGACAATGCCTGAAACAATGAGTATTGAAAGAAGAAAATTATTGAAAATATTCGGCGCTGAACTTGTTTTAACTCCTGGCGAAAAGGGAATGAAAGGCGCTATTCAGAAAGCTGAAGAACTACATAATGAAATTTCCGATTCGTTTATGCCTCAACAATTTGATAATCCCGCAAATCCTGATATTCACAGAAAAACAACCGCTGAAGAAATATGGAAAGACACTGACGGCAAAATTGATATTTTAGTTGCAGGCGTCGGAACCGGCGGAACAATTACCGGCGTTTCCGAATCTCTAAAAAAAAGAAAACATATTTATACGGTTGCGATAGAACCGGAGACGTCTCCGGTTTTATCTGGCGGCGCGCCAGGTCCGCACAAAATACAAGGGATAGGAGCCGGATTTATTCCGGGAGTTTTAAATAAAAAAATCATTGATGAAATTCTCAAAATCAACGACGAAGAAGCGGGAAAAACCTCAAGACTACTCGCTAAAAGCGAAGGGATTTTGACAGGCATTTCAGGCGGAGCCGCTATGTCCGGAGCCATTGAGCTCGCTAAAAGACCGGAAAACAAAGGTAAAATGATAATTGTAATTCTGCCGGATACGGGCGAGAGATATTTAAGTTCGCAGTTATTTGACGGCATTCAATAATATTCTAATAAAAGGAGATACTGATATGGCAGATTTAAAATTTGAAACTGACGCGCTGCATTTCGGGCATAATCCCGATAGCGATACTCTTTCGCGCGCAATACCTATTTATAGGACAAGTTCGTATGTTTTTAAAAACACCGAGCACGCGGCAAATTTATTCGCTTTAAAAGAAGCGGGGAATATTTACACACGATTAATGAATCCGACTACCGATATACTTGAAAAACGAATTGCGAAACTTGAAGGAGGCGCCGCGGCTCTTGGATTAGCTTCGGGGACTACGGCAATTTATTATTCGATAATAAATATTTTATCCGCCGGAGACGAACTTGTTTCAGCAAACAATCTATACGGCGGAACTTATACTATGTTCAACGATATTCTGCCGCAATTCGGCATAACAACTAAATTCGTAAATCCTGACAAACCCGAGGAATTTGAAAAAGCAATAACAGATAAAACGCGCGCGGTTTTTATTGAAACTATTGGAAACCCGGGATTGGAAGTTCCGGATATTGAAGAAATAGCTAAAATAGCTCATAAGCGGGAATTGCCATTAATTGCGGATTCGACTTTTACAACTCCGTATCTGCTAAGACCTATAGAATACGGAGCGGATATAGTGGTTCATTCTTTGACGAAATGGATTGGCGGTCATGGAACCGCGCTCGGCGGAATCGTTGTTGATTCGGGAAAATTCAACTGGAAAAATCCTAAGTATAAATTATTTACGGAACCGGATTCGAGTTATCATGGTCTAAGATACGCATACGATTTAGGAGATATGTCAAATCTCGCGTTCATAGTCAGAATGAGACTTGTTCCATTGCGAAATCTTGGCGCTTGCATATCTCCTGATAATTCATGGATTTTTCTTCAAGGTCTTGAAACGCTGTCTTTAAGAATGGAACGTCATTCTGAAAACGCATTGAAAGCCGCAGAGTTTTTAAACGGTCATCCTAAAGTGAAATGGGTCAAATATCCGGGAATTATTGGATGTTCTAATTCGAATTGCGGAATAGCCGGAAAATATTTGAATCGCGGATTCGGCGGAATGGTTGTTTTTGGAATTAAAGGCGGAAAAGAAGAAGGGGCGAAATTCATTGAACGGCTTAAATTGTTTTCGCATCTCGCTAACGTGGGAGACGCTAAAAGCTTGGCGATTCATCCGGCATCGACAACGCATTCTCAATTGAGCGAAGAGGACCGGATTAAATGCGGGATAACTCCAGATTTAATAAGATTATCTATCGGGATAGAACATATCGAAGATATTATAGCCGATTTGAAACAGGCGATTGAATTCAATTGACAAATTTAATATAAAAAAAATTAGTATCTTATCGAATTCAGCTTAAAGAAAACAATGAGTTTGTTAAATAAAAAAAGCGGAAAGGCATAATAATTTATGGGGAAATATGTTCATGGTTATTCAAAAACAGAATCAAAAAGATTAACCGACCAGGCAAATACTTTAGAAAGAATAATTCACAGCGACACACTCTTTAAAAAAGGAAGCGTTATTTTAGAAGCCGGATGCGGAACCGGAGCTCAGACAATTATAATGGCCAAAAAAAATCCCGATTGTCAATTTATTTCTGTAGATATTTCAAAAGAATCCATCGCAGAGGCAAAAAAAAGAATTAAATCCGCGAATATTAAAAACGTGATTTTTAAAAACGCCGATATTACGGATTTGAATTTTAAGGATAATTATTTTGATTATGCCGCAGTTTGTTTTGTTTTAGAACATTTGTCCAATGTTGATTTGTTTTTACGGAAATTAAAAAAAATAATAAAAAACCGCGGTAAAATAATGGTTATAGAAGGAGACCACGGTTCGACTTATTTTTATCCTGACAGCAAATTCGCAGCTAAAACTATAAATTGTCAGATAGAATTACAAAAGCAATCCGGAGGCAACGCCAACATAGGCCGCGAATTGTTTTTCATTTTAAACCGAAATTATTTCCAAAATGTCGATGTCTCCCCGAGAATGGTTTATGTTGATCCTGACAAACCTGATTTGATAAACGGCTTTACAAAAAATACTTTTATCGCTATGATAGAAGGAGTAAAAGAAAATGCAATAAAACAAAAAATAATCACTGAAAAAGGTTGGGAAAAAGGAATAGCCGATTTATATAAAACTGCGGGCGGAGTATTCTGTTATACTTTTTTTAAGGCGTGGGCTGATAATATTAATTAAACTAAAAAATACAATAGACAATTTTATGGTTTTATATTTTCATTAGCGAGGGATTAATAAAATATGACTTTTAAAAAGAAATTTTTGATAATAATCATTTGTTTATTAGCCGGAATAATTATTTTTTTTATTATGACTTCAGGGAACAAAGATAAATCCTTAAAAACAAAAAAGCACACAGCTATTTCAGACAGCAAAGAAAACGCGTCCGAATCCTTCGGGCAATCTACCAATGAAACATATATATGTCCGCTGCATCCTGAAGTGGTAAGAGACAGAGCCGGCAAATGTCCGAAATGCGGTAGCGATTTAATTTTAAAAGATGAATAATGTAAATTATGTATAACCAAAAAATCGAAATTGAAATCGTCGAATATATAAACAAACTGCGGAGCGCGAATTCTGAGAGCAGCCGCAAAGAATTATTTTTGAGTTTATTGAACCGGATTTTTTTTAAAGACGATTCAGTAA
>DAINAU010000170.1:0-8831 GCA_036733285.1 bacterium | reverse complement strand
TGAATTTAATGCTGTCTTGAAATTCGACCCTTTACAGGGTCGTTTTCATATTTTTATATTAACCGTTGATTTCACAACGGCTATGTGAAATTCGACGCTCTTTGCAACTTGTTGCAACTTTCAGCGTCGTAATATAAGTTTAAAAATTACTTTTCATATAAACAACTGGAATGACACATACGAAAAGTTTATTAAATTTATTGGAACAATTTCTGACCGCGCTCCCGTTTGATTAAAAAATTTTATTCTGTTGCATTATTTAAATTAATAAATTATAATCGTTTAATTGTTATTTCTAAGCTGAGTATTTAATCCGTAAATATGTTCAATTAAAAAAATTTTAATAAGGAAGGATTAATAAATATGTTATTTGCCGAAGGAAATCAAAGAGTTTATTTATATCAAAAACACAGGATTTTACAATTTTTAAATGACATTACCTCAAAAACGAAGGTTTTGATAGCGTATCATGGCGCTGCGGCCGGCGAAATGGCGGCGTTAGGAATAATAAAATTTCTTCAAAAGAAAAAAAATAAGAATTACGAGTTGATGAATTTTGCCGAATTAAGATTGAAAGAATTCGAGGCGTTAAAAACAAAGATTAAATCAAAAAAAATCGAGAAACTGATAATATTAGAGGGTTTTGGACTTCCGGAATATTACGCCGAATTCAACGATATCGCGATAAACATAGATTCTCATTTTAACGATAAAGAGGTTATAACGAATTTTTTAAATCCCGTAGCCGCTAAATTCACGCCGATTCCTTCGGTAAGTTTGATAGTGTATGATTTATTAAAAGAGCATATTCCTTCAAAATACAGATGGCTGATAGCGGTCAGTTCCATAATTGATTATAACAGCGAAGCTGCGCAGTTAATTATACAAGACGAAAAAGAAAAAGTGAAAAAACTTCCGGAAATCAAACACACGTTCTGGTCGTGCCAATACAATGAAAACTGGGGGAATAAGATAATAGAAAAACTTTTAAATAACCCGACTCCGAATACGCTTCAAAAAGACGCCGAATTATTAAAACGGAAAAATGAATTTTTAAAGAAAATCGACGAACATATAAATATAATCAAAGCGAAATACAAAAAAGGACCCGTGTATTACGAGGTAAAAAGCGATACGTTCAGGTTAACGAGTCCGCTTGCGTCGTTTCTTCTGGACATATATCCGGATAAACTAATATTCATAGTTGAGAAATTTGACAAATCCGACATAGTCAGAATATCCGCAAGATATAAGAACGACGAAGTCAACCTTGGAAAAATATGTCAAAAACTCGCAAAAACCTTGAAAGATACCGATGCGATAGGTTATAAAGAAACCGTAAGTTTCAGAACTAAATCGAAAATGGTAAAACAAATTTTTGAAACATTAAGCCAATATTGTTAAAAAAAATCGGAAATAAAAAGGTAACAACGGACAATTTATGATAAAAGCCGGAATAATAGGAGCAAGCGGATACACGGGACTTGAATTATTAAGGATTTTAGTTAATCATCCCGAAGTCGAGATTGCAAGCGTAAACTGGAGTCAGGATAAAACAGAAAATATTAACAGGATATTTCCGGGTCTATCAAAAATCATAGACGTTAAATGCGCAAAACCGGATATAGAAAAAATCGGAACGGAATGCGACGTTGTGTTTTTAGCGGTTCCTCATTTAACCGCGATGGATTACGTTGAAAAACTAATGAAATACGACGTAAAAATTATAGATTTAAGCGCGGATTTCAGATTGAACGATTTTTCCGTTTATGAATACTGGTATAAAGAAAAACATAAATGTCCGGATTTACTGAAGACCGCTGTTTACGGGCTTCCTGAATTATATAGAGAAAAAATAAAAGGGGCAAAGCTGATAGCTAATCCGGGTTGTTATCCGACCTGTTCGATACTGGGAGCGGCTCCGCTTTTAAAAAATTCCATAGTCGATTCCGATATCATAATCGACGCTAAATCCGGCGTTTCAGGCGCGGGAAAAAAGCTGAGCGAAAGAACTCATTATTCTGAAACGAACGATAATTTTTTAGCTTATAGCTTGAGTCATCGGCATCTTCCTGAAATAGAGCAGGAATTAAATAAATTGAATTACGAACCTGTCAATATAACATTTGTTCCTCATTTAATACCTATAAACAGGGGAATGTTATGTTCGATATATTTCAAACCGCAGCAACCTGCGGATTCGATTTATATATATAATTTGTATAATAATTTTTATAAAAATGAGCCGTTTATAAGATTAACTCCCGAAGGAGTTTTACCTGAAACCAAATTCGTCAAATATTCAAATTTTTGCGATATAGGAATTCATTACGATAAACGTTCGCAAACCATAATAATAATAAGTTGTATTGACAACATTTGCAAAGGAGCTTCGGGTCAAGCGGTTCAGAATATGAATATTATGTTTGGGTTCAACGAGAATGCCGGATTGAACTTCTGCGGAATTTATCCGTAAAAAAACCGGAGTTATAATAAATGTTTGTTCATCTTCATAATCATTATTTGATTGACAGTTCAATGCGTATCGAACCCGCCGTTCAAAAAGCGGTTCAAGACGCGCATCCCGCAATCGCGATTACGGATCATAATCTGGTATCGCTGCATATAAGATTTTTTAACGAATGTCTTAAACATAAGATAAAACCCGTATTCGGATGCGAATGTTATTTTGTAGACTCCGCCGATATGAATTTTATCGAGAACGATAAAAACAAAGAGCATATATTGATTCTCGCGAAAAATCCCGCGGGTCTGGCAAATTTATACAATATAGTTTCGCGCAGCCGGATAAAATATCCGTTAAAAGAAAAAACTTCGTTAGTAGATTGGAAAACTCTCGAACTTTATAAAGAAGGGCTGATAGTAACAAACGCCTGCATATACGGCGTTCTGGCAAATCAAGTGATGAAAAAAAACGATTATGTAAAACGCGCCGAACGATTTATAAATATTTTCGGCGAGGATTTTTATTTTGAAATCGGATATCATTATTTTCCGGATCAAAGATATGCGAATTTAAAGATAATCGAATTGGCTGAAAAATTCGGAAGAACTCCGGTTTTAGTGAACGATTGTCATCATCTTTCAAAAGAAGACTGGTATATTCACAATATGATATTCAGAAAAAGTTTCCGCGTTAAAGACGGCGCTTACGCCTCGGAGACGCAGGACAGTTATTTCAAGACGGAAGAAGAAATGTCTAAACTCGGATACGACGGACGTTTTTTAACTGAAACGTCGCTGCTTGCTGACAGGGTCGAATATATAAATCCGATAGAGGTTCTGAAAAATCCGCCGGTAGAACCTTTCAGCGAGGACGGCGAATACGCGGAATCGGACTTTTGTCTCGCGTCAAAACTGGTCGCGGTTTCAGCGAAAGAATCGGCGTTATTAGCTTCGGAATATTTTGGGATAGACGGCGAAGAACTAAACGGAATTATTTCAAAAATAGACGATAGCGCTGGACTTGCGGAAAATGTCGAATCTAACGGAGAGCTAAGAGATTATTTTGAATCCAATCCGCTTGTGAAAGAAGCGGCGTTTAAACTTGAAGGAATAATAACCGATATAACTCCGGATTTTGAAAATATAATAACGGATTACGGACCGCTTCCTTTGACAAACTGCAATAAACTGTGTAAAGTTTCGCAATTTTGTTCGGAAGACATAAAAGACATTTTTGAAATACGGAGCGTTTCGGAATTTAAAAGACAAAAATCTTTCATAAACAAGCTATCCGTTTTTTCGGGCGCTTTAAAAAAATACGATATGGAAGATAATAAAAGCGCGATAGAAGAATTTGTCAAACTCGAAAACGACGAAGAGTTTGGGAACGCCGCAAAATATTATATTGCAAACGCGTATTATTTTTCCAATAATTTCAGAAAAGCCGGAGAATATTATAACGGCGTTCTTTATAAAGAATTTGACGACGAGAAAAAATACTGGATAAATTATTATTTAGGCTGGATAAATCACAAATATTATAAAGATTCTTTGAAAGCCCGCGAATTATTGCTTGAAGCCGCCGAATTAGGAGGCGTCCGCGGGAACGCGTATTATCTTCTTGGAATTATTTGTTATGATTCAAAAGAATATGAACAATCGAAAAATTATTTTAAAGTATTTTTAAGCAAGGCGAAAAAGAAGGAAAAATCGAAAATAATCAAGACCAGAGAATATATTGAGAAAATTGATTTCGCATTAAATACTAAAAAAAAATAAGGCGGGAGAAAAATGAAAATTTTAACAATAAACAGCGGAAGTTCGTCGTTAAAATTTAAAGTGTTCAGTATGGCGAGCGACAAACTGCTTGCGAAAGGCGTTTGCGAAAGGATAGGACTTTGCGAAAAGGGGTCGGATTTAAATTATAAGAATATCGAGTCTAATAAATCGAGAGTTGAAACTATTCCCGCCACTTCGCATTCCGAGGTTTTAGATTATTTAATAAAATTATTTGTCGATAAGGAATACGGATTTCTTGATAATCTCGACGAGCTTATCGCGGCGGGACATAGAGTTCTGCACGGGAAAGACGTTTATAAAGACTCGATACTTGTAACAAAAGAAGTAATAGAAATATTGAAAAGTTTCGTGGAATTGGGACCGTTGCATATGCCTGCGAATATAAGAGGAATCGAGGCGTGTATGGCAATAATGAAAGACAAACCTATGGTGGCGGTATTCGACACTTCGTTTCATCAAACAATGCCGGCTGAAGCGTTTATGTATGGATTGCCTTACGAGTATTATACGGATTACGGAATAAGACGGTATGGGTTTCACGGCACTTCTCACAAATACATATCCATTAAAGCTTCTGAAGTAATGAATAAACCCGCGAAGGATTTGAATCTGATTACGCTGCATTTGGGCAACGGTTCGAGCATATCCGCTATAAAACGCGGAAAAGTCATTGATACCTCAATGGGATTCACTCCGCTTGAAGGCATAATGATGGGGACGCGGTCCGGAGATTTAGACCCCGCCATAATACCGTTTTTGCTTCATAAATTGAATTGCGATTGGACAACGATAGACAGGATTTTGAATAAAAAAAGCGGACTATTGGGATTGTCCGGAATGAGCAACGATATGCGCGATATAATAGAGAAAAAAAACGGCGGGTCGGAAAGGGCAAAAACCGCCTACGACGTTTTTGTTTATAGGATAATTAAATATATAGGGGCGTATTACACTGCGATAGGAGAAAAACTCGACGGAATTATTTTCACGGCGGGCATAGGAGAGAACGCGGTTGATTTGCGCGCGGACGTATGCTCGAGATTGTCGGTTTTCGGCGTAAAAATCGATTTGGAAAAAAATAAAACCATATCAAATTCGGCGCGCATTATCAGCTCTTCAGATTCTTATATCGACGTTTATGTGATACCAACGGACGAAGAATTGCTGATTGCAAAAGACACATACGAAATATATAAAAAAATCAAGATGTAGATTAACCCGAAAACCGCATAAGGATTTTGAAAAATTTCACTTTACATTTAATGCATTATCCGGAATTAAGCCTGAAAACAGAGGTTTAATTTTAAATAACTTAATGATAGACTTTTTAAAATATAAATTAAGTTTAAAGATTTTTTTCTCGTTTTTTTTTATCATAATCATACCCGCTTTAATTTCCTTGTTTTTAGGATATAATCTAATCAAGAAAACATCGGAATTCGAGATAAAAAACCGGATGGAAGATAGTATTTCCGGATTTTCAAACGAAATAGGCGTCAGAGAAAACTATTGCCTGAAAATATCAAAAGAATTGGCGGCTGATTCTGAAATCGCCGGATTTTTAACTAAAAAGAATTATTCCGCTTTAAAAGAAAGGTTTGTGAAAATATATAATCTCGGCATACTTGATTTAATAGAGATTGAGGATTTGCAGGGAATAGTATTGATACGGGGACATAATCCGGAACTATACGGAGATATGAAAGCGGAACAGGAAATAATAAAATTCGGACTTTTGGGAAAAGCCGCGACAGGTTATGAAAAGGGGCATTCGGGATTTGGAATCAGGGCCGTCGCTCCCATATTTGAAGGGACAAAATTATCTGGCCTGTTAATGACAGGAATATCCTTTTCAAAAAAATTCGTTGAACAAACCAAACTATTGACGGGAATGGATAACGGAATATACAAAGACGACAAAAAAATAATCGCGGCTTATAAAGGCGCGGAGATTTTAAACGCAGCCGCTATTGAGCGTTTAAAAGAAAATAGAACCGTATTTTTCAACGACGTTATATTGAACGGCGAGAAGCATTATTTCATTTTAAAACCAATGTTTTTAAGCGGAAATTATTGGGGATGCCTGAGTATGGCTTTATCCCAAAAAACGGAAAACATATTTTTAACAAATTCGAGGAATCTTTTGATTTTTTTTGTCATAAGCGGAATTGTTATCGCTTCGGTCATATATTTTTTTTTAGCGAAAGACATTTATGAATCATTGAAATTGATACTCGACCCGCTTGAAAATATAAATATCGACAATTTTAAACCGCGAATCAATTTAAAAAAGAACGACGAATTCGGAATGATAGCGGAGAGTTTAAACAGAATTCTCGATAAAATTGAAATATACAACGCCAAAATAAAAACCCTTCAAGACAATATGATAAAGACTGCTAAACTTGCGGCAGCGGGTCAGATAACGGCTGGAATATCCCACGAAATACGGAATCCGTTGAGTTCGATAAAAATGATGGCGCAGACGATTCGCAACAGATATTTAAAAAGTAAAGATTCGAATGAAATCGATATAATCTTAAAACAGGTTGACAGAATAAACAACGTAGTAAAGGAACTGTTGGAATTTGCAAAACCCACTCCCATAAAATTCGAGAAAAAAGATATTAATGAAATAATTAAAAGCGCCTTGGAATTATTTTCGTATAACATCGGACATCAGAATATCGAGGTGAAATTAAGGCTGAGAAATATTCCCGAAGTCTCGGTCGACTTGGAGAAAATAAAATTGACGCTGACAAATTTAATATTAAATTCGATTCAGTCGATGCCGTATTCGGGAAGGCTGACGATTTTCACAAAAAAATATAAGGGGAATTCGGTTTTGATTAGCGTAAAAGACTCGGGTTCCGGGATTTCAAAAGAAAATTTATCGAATATATTCGAGCCTTTTTTTACGACAAAAAAAGAAGGGACTGGTCTTGGTCTTGCCATTTCCAAAATTATTATAGAACGGCATAACGGCGAGATAATAGCGCGCAGTAAAAATAGGGGCGCCAATTTTATTATTTTTTTACCGATTACAAACCGGAAAACAGAGGATTAAACAAAAAGGAAACGAATGAATATGAATACTATTTTAGTAATCGACGACGATAAAGCTATTATAGAAAGTTTTCAGGAATTATTTAAAAATCAGCATAAAATACTGACCGCGTATAATTATGAAGAAGCGCGAAGAGTATTGGATTCGGAAAATATAGATTTGATTTTTTTGGATTATAGAATTCCCGGAGACGACGGATTGACGATATTGAAAAATATAAAGCGTTCCCATAAAAATTTAAAGATAATATTCATCACCGGATTCGGAGACGAAGAAACAATAATCAATTCCATATCTTTGGGAGCTTACGATTATATAGAAAAACCTCTGGATATTGATAAAATAATATCTTTGACGGAAAAAATATTTAAAAATACTATGGAACAAGATACTGTAAAATTATTAGACGACGAGAAGATTGAAGATTACAGCATAAAAAAATTTATAGGCAAAAACGCGTCGGTTCAAGAATTATTGAAGAGCATAGGAAGACTCATAAATGCGGATATAAGCATTTTAATCACAGGAGAAAGCGGAACCGGAAAAGAGCTTGTAGCTAAGATACTTCATTACAACAGCGTCAGAAAAAGCGAGCCGTTCATAGCGATTAATTGTTCGGGGGTTTCTGAGAATCTGATTGATAACGAGCTTTTCGGACACGAAGCTCAAGCGTTTACCGGAGCGAGTTCGATTAAGAAAGGCAAACTTGAGGAAGCCGGAGGCGGGACCGTTTTTTTGGACGAAATCGGGGATATGCCTTTTTCGATTCAAAGCAAATTATTGAGAGTATTGCAGGAGAGAGAATTTCACAGGTTAGGGGGGAATAAAACCGTAAAATTAAAAGCCAATATCATTGCCGCGACAAACAAAAATCTTGAAGAATCGGTAAATTCAGGAAGATTTAGAAACGATTTGTTTTTTAGAATAAAAGTAGCTTCGCTGGATATACCTCCATTGCGAAATAGGAAAGACGATATAGCGCTATTGACTGATTATTTTTTAAAAGCGGCGAATAAAAGATTCAACAAGGAAGTCAAAGGGGTTTCAGTGAAAATTCTTGACGAATTTAATAAATACGATTGGCCGGGCAACGTAAGAGAACTCGAGAATGTGATATTTAATATTTGCGTTGCGACGGAAAACGAAATAATAGACATAACCGATATGCCGGCGTATATTTTGAATTATTCTTCGGAAAACGACATATTTGATAAATTTATAGAAGAATTTGCGGAAAAATTCAAGGGAAAGGAAAATTTATTTCCATTTCTCGTAGAGCAGCTTGAAAGCAGATTGATTATAACGATAGGCGAGAAGATGAATTACAATAAAACCGCAATGTCGAAAATATTAGGCATAAGCAGAATTACCTTAAACAAAAAAATGAATAGTTGACGATTCGATATCCAAAAAAAAATACGCCTTTGCAAATAACGATTAATATTAATCAGTCCCAAAGAACAAATATTTTTCGCAAGTTACAAAACCCCAAACAAAC
>DAINAU010000169.1:0-8967 GCA_036733285.1 bacterium | reverse complement strand
ACTGAACAGATTGTTTTTGAATATTCAGAGCGTTATGCCGCTGGCAGAGGAACAACTGCCGATGCAACAAATTATCGACTTGAAAAATTATGTTGAAACGCCGCAGCGGCTACAGCCGATTATCGGACAGGATGATGGAATAGTTTATTATATGTATCGGATATTTGGCCGGCTGGAGCGCGTTCTGAAATCCATTGGTTTTGACATAAAATATTTTGATATGGATTCCATCGACAAATTCCGCAATCCGCAGGAATTAAATTATTATGTTTACGCGCTGAATAATCCGGCGAATTTGATAGATAAGTTAGGCGGGTGTGGCGGAAAAAGCGGACACTGGGAAGATCCGGGAGCACCAACGAAACCAGGCTTCACGTTCGATAGAACTATAGATAAAGAAAAGGAAGAAAATGGCGTTAAATATCGTCAAGATCAGTTTATAGATGATGCTACCGGTAAAACTGTTATTGTTGATACAGAATGGACATGGGTTGAAGATTAATAATTTACAAATCACTCGCATATTTTCAGTAGGAGGTTGGTGTATATTAAAAGTTATAATCGAAATTTTATTTAATAATTATATCAATAAGGAGAAAGAAGCATGTTTTTTTATAAATCATTTAGAATAAAAATTTTATTGGTTTTATTCATTTTTATTTTGTTAATAATGCTATACTTTTATAAGGAAGATAAGTTTAATAAAAAAACATTTTTCATAGTTAATACAGAAGATGCATTTAATGATATAAAGACGGATACCTCGGAATCTTATTTAATTTATAAAGATTATGTGAATAAAAAAATAGACTCCAATTTTGCATTAAAAAAATATAAAGAAATATTAGCAAATAATAGGAATAACACATTTACTACAATAAAAGTATTAACGAATAAAGCAAGATTGTTGATAGATTTAAAAGAATACGATAATTCTGAAAAAATATTATTGAGTTTAATAAATCAATATCATTTAGAATCAGATTATATTATAGAAGCTTTATATTTATTAGGAGAATTATACTCTATAAAATCAACAGTTACAAGGAAGGACTATTACAACGAATCAATCCAATGTTTAGAAAAAATTTTAACTGCTTCTGATACTTCAAGTTTTAATTATTACCGCGCATTATCTAAAATAAGTGATATTCGATATAGAAAAATTATCAAGGGAAAAGGAAATGCTTTTGAATTATTGAATGCAATAAATTTCTTACTAAAAAATAAATATACTCAATATAATCGTGAACAACTTAGATTATCATTTCAAAAATACAATATTTTGGTAAAAATTGGTAAGAAAGAACTGGCATTTGAAGAAAAAATACAATGTAAATCAATTTACGATATCTTAAATAAAAACAATCAAATTCCGGATAAAATAAAAAAGTATTATGAAAATATTTTAAAATAATATTTTATGAAACGGATAAACCGGTATATCAACAGCGCGGCGATACGGTGAATTATTATTTGCTTGACGGGCTGGGCAGCGTTATGCAGTTGATTGACGAAAATGAAAATACTGTGAATACTTACGAATACGATGTTTTCGGAACTGTAACCGCGAGTAGCGGGAGCGCTGAAAACGATTTGAAATTTACAGGGAAAAGGTTTGACGCTGAAAGCGGATTGTATTATTATAATACTCGTTATTATGATGCGTTGACAGGCAGGTTTATAAGTAAAGACAAACTGTATTATGAACTTCTGATGAACAATGAACTGAACAGATTGTTTTTGAATATTCAGAGCGTTATGCCGCTGGCAGAGGAACAAATGCCGATGAACCAAATTATTGACTTGAAAAATTATGTTGAAACGCCGCAGAGATTGCAGCCGATTATCGGACAGGATGACGGGATAGTTTATTATATGTATCGAATGTTCGCGCGGCTTGCAGGCGTTTTAAAATCTATTGGATTTGACATAAAATATTTTGATATGGATTCTATCGACAAATTCCGCAATCCGCAGGAACTAAACTATTATGTTTACGCATTGAATAATCCAGCAAATTTAATAGATGTGATGGGCGGATGTGGAGGACACGGGCGAGGAACAACTACTTATACGCATAATGCAAATACGACACATTCAACATCAGCGGGACCAAATTCAAGTTTAACAAATCCAAAAGACGGTGATACAAGAGAAATAACTTATGAACATGTAACCGCGACAACAACTTATGCAGATGGACATGTTGAGACTGATACGGATGCTACACAATATGTTACGCAAACATACAATGCTTCTACTCAAACGTGGGAATAAATTTTTTACTAAATCTTTAATAGGTGAATTTAAAATGAAAAAAATTTTAATTATTATAAATTTAATTTTTATAATTATTTGCGGATATATTATAATGATTTCAATCATAAACAAAAATAATAAAAACAAAGTTATATATCATACTGAAAAAGGATTTTATAAAAGTGATGCCGGAGAAATAATTTTATCAATTGATATTTTAGAAAGAACAATACAAGAAAGCCGCATACATACTTTTTCAATTATTGACAAAATTAATATTTATAAGACATTATTATGCGCAATGCAAACCTTTCAATCAGCTAATCGAATAAACAAAGAATCGTTTTATAATTTATGCAAAGAAGCAGAAATGTCATATAAAAATGATATAAATAATTATTACCGAATTTTACTATATAAGGCTGATTTCTTATCGGGTTATGAAGGAGATTCTACAGCTACAATAAACTTATACAAAACAATTTTTTATAATGCTCCAAATAAAGAAATACAAGATATTTCTGCTGTTCATCTTGTCTGGTCGCTTCCGGATAATGAAGTAGATACTTTTATTAAATATCTTGAGGACAAATATGCTGATATTATAAAAAAGAATTTAGAATTAAAAAGAATAATTGATTTAAGGAAACAAAAAATAAAAAAGGATTAATTTTATTTTTAATAATTGAAAATAATATTTATAAAACTTTATTAGAAACTTCTGATGAACAATGAACTGAACAGATTGTTTTTAAATATTCAGAGCGTTATGCCGCTGGCAGAGGAACAACTGCCGATGGAACAAATTATCGACTTAAAAAATTATGTTGAAACGCCGCAGAGATTGCAGCCGATTATCGGACAGGATGACGGAATTGTTTTTTATATGTATCAAATGTTCGCGCAACTTGCAAGCGTTTTAAAATCTATCGGTTTTGACATAAAATATTTTGATATGGATTCCATCGACAAACTCAAAAATCCGCAGCAACTAAACTCTTATGTTTACGCATTGAATAATCCGGCAAATTTAATAGATGCGATGGGGGGATGCGCCGGTACCACAACCATAACACATACAACGAACCATACCGTCACAACAGTCACAGTGACTACAAAAAAAAGTAATAATAATGGAAATAATCCTTAATAGAAATTATTATTTTTTATAAAATTATTTGAATAAAATAAGAGGAGAAGAAAAAATATGACTATTAATAAATTGATTTTTAAGATAAATTATTATTTCATATTTATTATATTAATTTTTA
Organism: bacterium; assembly: GCA_036733285.1. Classification (GTDB taxonomy): domain Bacteria; phylum JAGOBX01; class JAGOBX01; order JAGOBX01; family JAGOBX01; genus JAGOBX01. The sequence continues at coordinate 5,434 of DAINAU010000169.1, read as the reverse complement.
ATAATTGTTCGATTTCAGGGTCTAAAAAAGGATATTTAAAATCGACAAATTTCATAAACAATCCAATTGATATACAAATTGAATATAAGAATAAACAACCAAAAAATTCAGAAAACATAAGTTTAATCGATCAATTTAAGAATAAAAAAGAATATCAGTTAACAAATAACAACATAAAGATTACTTATTATGAATTTGATTTGCAGGAGTTATCTGAAAATTATCTAAAATGTTTTACGATTTTGGAGGAAATTATTTATAAACAAATTAATCAAAGAATACCCTTTAAACTTGATATAAAATTAATAGCAATTGATAATATAAATGAGTCTCAACCTTTCATTTCTAAAACCGAGTTAAAAGATAAAGAATTAATTATATATTTACCAGTTAAAAAGAATTCTGAAAAGAACAATTCATATTTATATGATTTTAGCAGCATATTAACAATGTTCGCTTTATGTTATCCAAATAAAGAATCGGGAATAATTCCAATTAATTATAAAAAAGGCATTATAAAGTATAAATATAAAACCGGCATATTTATCGACAGTATAAGCGAATTTATAAATTTTAAATTATATAAATCCTGTTCAAAAATTTTTCCAAATTTGCGTTATGAAAATTTTTATAATAATAACGTTTCTTTATATAATATTGATAAAAATTTTGTCAAAAAATTCGAACGATCAAATAAAATAAAAGACAATAAATATTTTGACGAATGTTTAAAAATTGTTTTAAGTATGACCGCATATAAAGAAAATATTATTGAAGAAATTTTTGAAAAAATTAATAAAAATAAAATCGTAAAATTAAATGAAATTATTAATATCTTAAACGAATCTTTAGATAATTAAAGCATTATTAGATGATTTCATAAAAATTTTTAATTCATTAAACAATAAATTTATTATGTCGCGCCGAATAACTGTTTTTATAAATATAAGCATTTACATTTTTATTGTATTATGGGTTTTATCTATTTTTCATAATGTTAATTTGCAAATTATTATCTTTATTTTAGCATATTATATATTAAGAAAATTCTTTTATCCGTTTTTATTAAAAATTTCAAACGCATATTTAAAAATAATTAGCGTTATTTGCTTTTTATTGATTATTATAACCTCGTATAATAAAATTATTAAAAATTTAAATTTTTATAATTATTCTATTCAAGGTATAATAAATTATAGTAATAACAATCATCAAAAAGCTTTGTTTTATTATCAAAAAGCTCATAAGTTAAGAAATAATGATTTTAAAATTCTATATAATGCGGGTTTAGCAAATTATCAATTGTCCAAATATGCCGACGCCAAGATTTTGTTTGTAAATGCAATAAATATTAATCCGTATTTTTATGAAGGATATTTAATGCTTGCAAAAACAAATATTCAATTAAATGACGACAAAGAAGCTCTTCAAATTTTGAATAAATTAAATCAAATTAATTCGTCTATATCAGAATCTTTTTATCTCAGCGGAATTTTATATTTAAAATTGGGACAACTTGAAAAATCTAAAATATTTTTTAATCAAGTTTTAAAATTGTCAAAGGAAAATACTGAACTATTTAAGAAGTCAACGGTAATTTTACATAAATTTCAATAGGAAGAACGATAAGCAAATAATTACATTATTATGTATCCAATACTATTTCAAATTGGTTCATTAAAAATTTATTCATATTCTTTATTTATTTTTTTAGGATTTATGATATCAGTTGAAACTGCAATTTTATTATCAAAACATTCAAATCTTAAAAAGGCTGATTTTTTAGATGCGGCTTTTATCGGGATATTTTCCGGAATTGTTGGCGATAAAATACTATATATATTGCAGAATTCTAATAAACCGTTATACGATTTATTTAATTTTTCACAATATTTAGAAGGCGGATTGGTAATTTATGGCGGTTTAATTTTATCATCGATTTGTTTAAGTATATACATTAAGATTAAAAAAATAAATTTTATAAAATTTTGCGATATGGCATTTTTGGTTTTACCATTAGGTATAGCAATCGGTAGAATAGGATGTTTTCTTAACGGCTGCTGTTATGGTATAATTTCACAATCAAAATTTGGCGTAAAATACCCGAAGTTTTATTCTGTAAAATATGGACTTATTGGCAGCGAAGCTTTTTTAGAACATTTGCATAAAGGTTATGTTAAACATTCGGATTTGTTTTCTATGCCTGTGTATCCTACTCAACTAATATCTTCTTTTGCAAATTTAATAATTTTTATTTTATTATTATTAACATATAAAAAAATTAAAATTTCCGGTATAGTTCCGATTCAATTTTTATTATTATATTCAATTTTCAGATTTTTTATTGAATTTATTAGAGCTGAACCGCGATATTATTTAAATTTAACTTTATCGCAATATATAAGCATTGCGCTTTTTTGTTTATCTATTTTCGGAATATTTAAAATTCTAATAAAACTCCGGCTCTAACTCAGTATATAAAAACAAGCCCGGGAAAAAGCGTCAAAATTCACGGTGACAGAATCTTTACCGCTAATTCGCGCGAATCGGCGCTAATAAAAAAATAGATTTAATTTTTTAAATATAAAAATATTTTCAGACTGCGGGCGCAGTTTTCAGACTATAGTTTTTAGTTAAAATATAAAGTCGTATATCATTATTATTTATTCGCGTTAACCTATAGAAATTTTTTAAAAATACAAACAATAAAACTTAAATATTGTATAATTTTACGAGTTAAAAAAAGAGAGTAGAGATGAATAAAAAAATAAAAAAATTGACGAAAAATAATAATTATAATTTTTTTTTAACAATTCGAATATATTTATTAATTCCTATATTGTTAAATTGCTTTGCAAGCTATTATTATGTTTTAAATGAAATAAAATTACTATCATGTTTTTTGATAAGTTTTTCTATTTATTTAATTGCAGCATATGGTTTTATAGATAATGATATGATTGATAGAAATATTGATAATATTAATGGAGTATTCCGTTTGCAATTTATATCTGATAGCAATCTATTTAAATTGAATATTATAAAATTTATATTTCTATTTATTGCTTTTTTTATTGGTTTACTCATAGATATAAAAATTTTTATTGCATTTATTTTTATTTCCATTTTATTATTTTTTTACAATCGACATATTGTTAAGAAACATTTATATTCAAATTTATTAGCGGCGTTTTTAAGTTTATCGCCTCTTTGGATACCCCTATGTTTTTTTTCAGGCTATAAAAATATCCATATTAAAATTTATTACATACTTTTAATAGGATTATTATTATATCTTTGCGGTCGTGAAATCATTTTGGATTCTTTAGATACTAAAGGAGATATAATCGGTAAAAGAAAAACTTTACCGATTATTTTTGGATTATCGAAAAGCATTTTAATTGCAAAAATTTTTCATTATCTATCTCTAATATTGACCACAATAAGTTTTTCTTTTCTATTCTTTTTTTCATACTATCAAACATATAAAATGTTTGCTTTTATTATTCTATTATTTTTATTTAATTTTATTACTTTCATTATTTTGAACAAAATTAAATTACAAGACATGAATTCATTTAATAATTATATTACTAAATCAAGATTTGTTATGAGTTTATGTTCCGTTATAATACTATTATTAGGTTGGAAATAATTATGTCGTTTATATTCAAATACCTTATATCTATTCCAATCTTTATTGCATTTTCATTAAATTTTTTTTTAAATCCATTTTTTTTAGAAATCTATTTTTTTTATAAAATAAAAATATTGAGAAAGATTTTTAATTTATTTATGTGTTATTTAGGTTTTACTGATACATTTAATTTTAACCAGCAAATCCAAGCGTTAAAATGCTCAATATTAAGCGCAATTTATGATTATGAAACTGATATAAAGCCAATTAATAATTTTTGTTTTTCAAATGATTTAACAAAAAGTTTATTTTATTTACTATTAAATAAATATGATAAAAATCCAGAATCAAGAGAAATTGCATTAAAACTTTTTAAAGATGACCTAATAGGCAATTTTCAAGAAGATGGATTAGAACGCGGAAGTCAGTCCTTGTTATTTTTTAAATATTTAATAAACAGTTCTTTTTTAAATACATATTCTACTAAACAAATATTAAAATATGGGCGTTTATTGCAAATAATTGATGATATATTAGATTTCAAAGAAGATAACAAAAATCAGCATTTAAATTGTTTTTTATCTTCAGGAAAGATTGATACTTATTATCAAGAAATAATAACTTTTTTTGATTCTGAATTTTATAAATATCTTTCAAAAAATTCTCCGATTTATATTCTAATAAAAATAAAATGTATTGAAAATAATGTATGTATAAAAAAAAGATTATCATACATTAATGCGTCCACATAATAAAAATTTTTCATCAGTTAATTTCGACTTTTTGCTCGTGTTTAGCGCGACATTAGGACGCCGCCTGCGGCGGTTTCAAAAAATGGTATAATGTTTTCATAGTTTAAAATTCGCGTTAATACGTTCGCGGTTAAATTTTACCGCGAATAAACCGAATTGACCGAATAAAGAAATTTAACCCAAATAATTTGGGTTAGCGTAAAACTTCAAACGCAACGGGTTTAATAAGCAAATAAAATTATGCCTTTGCATAGATTAGCAGATGTTTAATTATCCGTGAAAATCAGTGAAATCCGTGTGGAAAATTTTTGCGGTTTACTGCTTTTTGCGCATAGTTTCATTTAATATAATTTCTTAATGCGGGAGATGATTTAAATGTTGAAGTTCAAATTATTATTCATCATTTTATTGGCGGTAATTCTTTATCCGCCGCAATTAACGGCATTACCGGAATATCCGCTTATCAGCGAAGCCGTAGTCGATGTTACAGGCGCGGAATCCGACAGCGAATTCGTCGAGATTTATAATCCAACCGGCGCGCCAATAAATATCGGCGGCTGGGATATCGGTTACAAAACAACGTCCGGTTCGAGCTGGTCTTCAGTTTCCGCTATTCCGGCAGGCGAAACAATTCCCGCGTTCGGATATTATCTGATAGGCGGCGATAAGGTTTCTCCCGCTCCCGACCATATAGACGCGTCTCTCGGATTTTCAGCGTCAGGCGGTCACATTGCTCTACGTAATTATTCAAATGTAATAATCGACAAACTCGGTTACGGAAACGCTATTGACCCGGAAGTCTCGGCTATCGCCGCGCCCGGAATAGACAAATCGCTCGAACGCAAATCAACCGGAGCTGATACTCAAGGCAACGCTTATGAAACTAATAATAATTCTAATGATTTCGTTATTTGCAATATTCCCTGTCCGCAAAATAAATATTCGCAATCTGAAATTCCGCCTTACTCTGAATCGGCAATATTTTTCGCAAATCCGTTAATCAGCCAATTCGGTAATTTTAACGTTTCAGTCATTGACGCCGATA
>DAINAU010000168.1:0-9001 GCA_036733285.1 bacterium | reverse complement strand
TGTCTTTGAAAAAATTTCTTAATTGTTTTTACAATGAAAACTTTGGACTATTGAGAATATTATATTATGTTTAATTCTATTGTATATATTTTTTTTATTCAAATACTTGAAGGCATTTTCATTTTAACCAATAAGAATAAAATATATGATAGTATCTTATCAATAAAAATTATTAACCCGAAAACTGCATAAGGATTTTGGAAAATTGTTCAGCCAGCATAGAATACTTGTTTCAGACAATTTTTAAAATCTTAAAAACATATGATTTACGGCTAAAGCCGTAAATTTAAAAGTTTTCGGGTTTTTAGAAGTTTTAACATAAATTGCGATTTTAAATCTAAATCGCAATAATACATCTATGTTTTTGAAAAAGGCGGTTTCAAAGAAACCGCTTAAGCGATTCCAACTTGAATCGCTACTTCACTTAACGCTCAATGCGCTATCAGGGTTAAAAAAGTTATTGACTTATTAGAATTCAAGATTAAAATAAAACGCAAAAATTGATTTACATTTTTGTAATTTAAGGTAAAAAAATTAGAATAAAAAAAATGGAGTTTGAGAATGGGATTATTTGATAAATTAAAAAGCGGACTTACCAAAACGAGAACTAATATTATTTCAGGGATTTCCGCGGCGCTCACAGGAAAAAAAAATATTGACGGGGATTTTCTCGAACAACTCGAAGAAATCTTGATTAGCGCGGACGTTGGAGTAAATCTCGCTTGCTTGATAACCGACAAAATATCGAAAGACGTAAAAGTGTCTAAAACCGCAAATGTCGAAGAAATAATCGGATGCATAAAATCCGAATTAAAAAAATATATTTCGGGAACCGTGAACTCGTCGTTAAAAATTGAAAATAAAAAACCGGCTATTATAATGGTATGCGGGGTGAACGGAGTTGGTAAAACCACTTCGATAGGAAAACTCACTACTTATTTTAAGAACAACGGAAAAAAAATTATGCTTGCCGCCTGCGATACTTTTCGAGCCGCCGCAATTGAACAGCTTGATATCTGGGCGAACCGAGCCGGAGTTGACTGCGTAAAACACCAGCACGGAGCCGACGTCGGCGCGGTTGTGTTCGATGCCATTTCATCCGCCGTATCAAAAAATATCGACGTTTTAATAGTCGATACCGCGGGACGGCTTCATACAAAGCTTAATTTGATGGACGAATTGAAAAAAATCAAAAAAGTCATTCAACAGCAGCTTCCTGACTCGCCGGACGAAGTTTTACTTGTGGTTGACGCTACTACCGGTCAAAACGCGATAAGTCAGGTTCAGGAATTCAATAAAGCGATAGGATTAACCGGCATTATTTTAACGAAAATGGACGGAACTGCAAAGGGCGGGCTCGTTTTCGCTATGATAAAAGAATTAAATATTCCCATCAAGTTCATAGGCGTCGGAGAAAAACTCGACGATTTAAAAGAATTTGACGCGAACGTTTTTGTCGACGCTCTTTTCGACACTCAAGATTTTGCAAAATAATTCGCGGGAGTTTGATTTATAAATGAAAAATAAAGCCGGAAACCTTATAACGGTTTTAGTCGCTATTATTTTAATTGGCGTATTTTTTTATCATATACGAACGTCAATTAAAAAAAAATCCAGATCCGGTATTAAAAACGAAATAACCGAAACAGATACGCAAACGCTTAGCCCGCGTTTTGAACACCAACAAGAAAAAATTGCAGACGATACAGATGCGAATATTAATGCAAAAATTATCAAACCAATGAACCAATCCAATTCGGGTATGCCTGCTCTTAACATTGTAATCGACGACATCGGCGGCAATTTAAAATTATTAAAAGAATTCTTAAGAATAGACGCGGATTTGAATTTTGCGGTTATGCCCGATTTACAATATACAGACAAATCAATGGAATTAATATATCAATCTAATAAAACTTTACTTCTGCATTTGCCAATAGAACCGGAGGATTCAAAACAAATGAAAAATCCGGCGGATTTCATTTTAACTTCTATGACTGATTCTCAAATTCAGAATAAAATCGGGGAGTATATGAATAAATATGAGTTTATTGACGGAATTAATAATCATATGGGTTCAAAAGGGACGGCGGATTCGCGGATAATGAACTCTCTGACTTTGAAAATTAAATCGTTCAACGAACAAACTAAAAAAAATATATTTTTTTTAGACAGCCGGACGACATCAAAATCTCAAGCTTATTTTTTCGCAAAAAAAAACGGAATACGGGCGATTATGAATCAGGGTTTTCTTGATAATCAGGACAATGTAGAAAAAATATTCGACCGCATAAAATTTTTTTCCGAAAAAGCGATTGTAGATAATAAAACGATAACTTTAATCGGACATTTAAGACCTTTAACATTAGAAGCTATTAAACGTTTTATTTTAAGCGATATGTTTTTATCGGGACAAATTGAATTTACAAGTTGTAAGGATTTATTGACTGAACCAGCTTTATAATTATTAGTTTAAAAATATGTTTTCAGAAGATTTTTTATGGTCAAACGGCAGAAATAGAACTTTTGCGGAATGCCTCAGAAAATATTATTATCAATATTACGCCTCTTTTGATTCGGATAACGGCGAATGCGTTTTTAGATTAAAAAAATTGCAAAACCGTTTTGAAATGCGGTCCAAAATTTTAAAATCCGTTATAACAAGCGTCTTAAACGATTTAAAAGCAGGCGAGAACTTTACAAAAGAACATTATATCTCGGAAGCGGTAAAATCGTTTAAATCCGCCGCAAACGATTACGTTGAAACTTATGAAAAATACTATGGACTTTCCAAAAAAATAGATTATCTTGAGTTTTTTTTTGAAACGGGAATGTTAATAGAAAACTTTTTTTGTTCTGATTATTACAATTTGTTATTGAATAAAAATTATAATTGTTTTTATTTTCCTTCTGAATCTCCAAATATTGATTTTATTGCAATCGCCGGCAAACGTGTCTACGGTTTTCCGGATTTGATATATATGGATAATAGCGAAACTCTTATTTTCGATTGGGTTTGCGTCAAACCCGTTGAAACAAACGATTCGACGATTTCGGATTCTGGAAAAATCAAAGCCGCGATCGCGTATTTATTTGCCGAAAAAAATTATTTTATCCAGTCTATTTCCGGAGTAAAATACTATTCCTGCAATCTTTACAAAAAAAAATATTTTGAAATACCGCTTACAAAAAAAAATATTGAAGAAGCTAAAAAAAACGTTAAATTATCAATCTCAAAAATGACGATTGCCGCATCCGCGGACGTATCCGGCTTTCCAAAAACTCTCCAAAAATCAAAGTGCAGGTTCTGTAATTTTAAAGAATTATGTTCTTGACTTATAATTTTTATTTATTATCATAATAACCTGATTTTTTTATAGAAAGAAGAAAAATGAATAATCAAGACAGAATAATAACTATCGGCAAGGAAACGATTCAAATCGAAGCCGATTGTTTAAGAAAGCTAAAAAATAAAATCGATGATAATTTCGCCGAAGCGGTTAATCTTATTTTATCCTGCAAAGGCAGAATCGTAGTAACCGGCGTAGGCAAATCCGGAATCATTGGGAAAAAAATCACTTCGACTTTAGCAAGCACCGGAACGCCGTCGTTTTTTATACATTCCGGCGAAGGCGGACACGGAGATATTGGAATGATAATGAGCGGAGACGTTGTTATCGCAATTTCATACAGCGGCGAAACCGAAGAAATCATATCGCTGCTGCCCGCGATAAAACGGCTGGGAGTTAAAATAATTACGATAACCGGAAACAAGAATTCAAATCTCGCTAAATTCTCGGATATTGTTTTGGACGTCAAGGTTGATAAAGAAGCTTGTCCGATGGGATTGGCGCCGACTTCAAGTTCAGCCGCGACTCTTGCTATGGGCGACGCGATAGCGGTCGCATTAATCGCTGAAAAAAAAATCACTTCGGACGATTTTGCATTGTATCATCCGGCAGGTTCGATTGGCAGAAATCTGCTGCTGACTGTGAACGATATAATGTATAAAGAACAGGATATTCCGCTTGTAACATTCAATACCCTTGTCAAAGACGCGTTATACATAATAAGTTCCAAAAGATTAGGAACGACCGGAGTAATCGACGGAGCCGGAAAATTAATCGGAATATTTACGGACGGGGATTTACGCCGATTAATTTCTCAAGGGATACAATATCTTAACGAGCCGATTAAAAAATTTATGACTAAAAACCCGAGAATAATAAAAGCGTCCGCGCTTGCTGCCGAGGCGCTGTTTAGTATGAATAAATTAAAAATCACATCTTTGTTTATCATTAACGATGATAAAGAACCCGTCGGGATAATTCATATGCACGATATTTTAGCCGCCGGAATCAAATAATGAATAAGGGAATAATTTTATGACAAGCAATATTTCTAAAGATTTGAACGATGGAAAAAAAATCGAGATTTCCGTCGTAATGCCTTGTTTAAACGAAGAAAAATCAGTTGGCGTTTGCGTAAAAAAAGCATTTGATTCATTAATGAAAATGAATGTGTCGGCCGAAATCATAGTATCTGACAACGGAAGCTCTGATAATTCAAAAAGAGTCGCGTCTGAAAACGGAGCCATTGTCGTTGACCAGCAGGAAAAAGGTTATGGCAACGCGTATCTGAAAGGATTTGCAAGCGCCCGAGGAAAATATATTATAATGGGCGATTCGGACGACACGTATGATTTTACAAATTTAGAACCATGGATAACTCCTTTAAAAAACGAGGGTTTTGATATGGTAATGGGAAACAGATTTAAAGGAAATATAATAAAAGGCGCTATGCCATGGCATCATAAATATATCGGCAATCCAATTTTATCCGGAATTCTAAAAGTATTATTTCAAACGAGCGTTGGCGATTCGCATTGCGGTATGAGATCATTTACCAAAGACGCCATAACAAGAATGGATTTACGAACCACAGGTATGGAATTTGCTTCTGAAATTGTAATAAAAGCCGTAAAAAATAAATTTAAAATAAAAGAAATTCCCATTACTTTAAATATCAGAGGAGGCGGCCAGCCTCATTTGAGATCATTCCGCGACGGCTGGAGGCATTTAAGATTTATGCTTATGTTCAGTCCGACGTATTTGTTTTTAATACCCGGATTTCTTTTAGGATTATTTGGTTTGATAATATTAGGAGGAGTTTATTTAAGCCCGAATTATATATTTGTTTTATTCGGATATAAACTTGAGCTTCATTGGATGATGGCGGGAAGCGTTTTACTGCTTGTCGGGTTTCAGATACTTAATCTCGGTTTTTACGCCAAGATTTTTTCTTTCACATCCGGTCTTGATTCTACGGATAAAAAAATCGTTTCATGGTTGAAATTATTTACGCTTGAAAAAGGATTGATTTTAGGTTTAATTTTATTTTTGACCGGATTTTCAATGCTGATATATTTGCTTGTTAAATATTTAAAAGGCGATTTTCCAATAGAACCGCCGTATGAAATACCTTCCGCAATTATAGCTTTGAATTTTATCGTCATTGGGATAGGAACTTTTTTTTCTTCGTTTTTTTACAGCATTCTGGGATTAACTTACAAAAAAAAATAACGGTTGCCGGATTTTTTTATAAGTTAAAGCGAGCTCGACGGGGGGGCTTGTAATTCTTGTAGTTTTATTCGTATCGCTGTAAGCGTCATAACGACGTTGTAAGTTGCAAAAAGTTGTAAAGAGCGTAATTCTATATGGTTGAAAGTCGAGCTCGCGAAGCGCAGTTTAAAACTACGATTATATAAAATTCAATCATTTCAGTTTTGTTTCATAGAATTAAAATTACAAGTTTAAAAAATCCGGTATTGACATTTAAAAAATCAGAATATATAATATATTGTTTATGTTGCGTAAACCGAGAGGGGCGATAATGAAATAAACGCGTAAAAAATATTGTTATCGAATTATTGAGGAAAATTATAAAATGATAATAGATATATCATTGTTTGAATCAGGGAAAGTCAATAAAATTGAATTTGATGAAACATACGGACTAAAGGAAAATCCTTTTGCGGAAGCAGGGATAAAATTTATTTCTCCAATAAGAATCGCGTTTACCGCGGTTATTGCCGGAAACGATTATATAGTCAACGGTTTTTATTCTGGAGAAATGGAGTTGGACTGCGACAAATGCGGAGAAAAATTTAATTATCAATCTAACGGCGATTTTGTTTTTGTGATTATGTATGAGATTCCCGATGATTTGAAGGACGACGCCGATACTATACTCGTTGAAAACACAAAAAAAATTGATTTAAAAGACAGGATAAGAGAAAGTATATTGATAAATCTGCCGGTATCAAATTTGTGCAAAAAAAATTGCAGGGGATTATGTCCTGTTTGCGGAACAAATTTAAATAAAAAAAAATGCGGATGCGGGATTGAACAAACAAATTCCGCGTTTGACGACGCTTTAAAAATATTTAATAATTAATTTTTAGGAGGCAATAAAATGGCTGTACCAAAACGGAAATCGTCTAAACGGAGAGTCAGAAGAAGAAAAGCTACTTGGAAACGGAATATAATTAAACCTACGCTTGTTGAATGCAACCATTGTCATGAAATGAAACAACCGCACATGGTATGTTCAAGCTGCGGTTATTATAATGACAAACAGGTTATAACTATAAAAACAAAAGCAAAATCCTGATGATATAATAAGGATTTTATTGCCGGAACGATTAAATTTTTTAATCCGGAATCGGGGAATTTTATTATGAAAATAGCCGTTGATGCAATGGGCGGAGACAGGGGCTCTTTAGAAATTGTAAAGGGAGTCGTTGCCGCGGTTTCAGAATACAATTCAAAAATCGCGCTTGTCGGAAAAGAGCGGATGTTGAAAGAAATGCTTGATAACTTCAAGTCTGCAATAGATTTGACCCGCATTGAAATACTTAATGCAGACGAAGAAATCACTATGACCGACACTCCGCTTGCGGCGCTGCGGCACAAAAAAAAGTCGTCGATAACCATAGGAATTAATTCCGTGAAAACCGGCGATACCGATTGTTTCATATCTACGGGAAATACCGGAGCGGTAATGGCTGCGGCTACAATAAAACTTGGTCTAATAGAAGGAATCGAAAGACCGGGTATTGCCACGGCGCTGCCGAATTCTAAAAAAAGCGCTACGATTTTAATGGATGTCGGAGCTAACGTGGATTGTTCTCCGATACATTTGCTGCATTATGGAATTATGGGCGCCGAATACGCGAAGGTGATACTGAATAAATCGGAAGTGTCTCTCGGCCTTTTAAACATAGGAGAAGAAGACACTAAAGGAAACGATCTTGCGAAAGCGTCTTTTGAATTATTAAAACGTCATCTTGACAATTTTTACGGCAATGTCGAAGGAAGAGACATATTCAAATGCAAAACCGACGTGGTGGTATGCGACGGTTTTGTGGGAAATACGATATTGAAAGTATCCGAAGGATTAGCCGAAACTTTATTCGGATTAATCCGCGAAGGAATAAATCAAAAATTTTTGTATAAAGCTGGAGCGTTTTTTTTGAAACCTTTTTTCAAAGAATTCAAAAAAACAATAGACTATTCAGAATACGGCGGAGCGCCGTTGCTTGGCGTTAACGGTTATTGTATAATTTGTCACGGCAGATCTTCAAGCAATGCGATTAAAAACGCCGTTCTTGTGGCTGAAAATATAGGCAATAAAAAAATCAACGAAAAAATTTGCGAACGAATAAATAAAATTCCATCTTTAAAAAAAGAAGAGGAGTGATTGTTATGTGTAATAATCAAGAAGGCAGAACCGCGATAATAACAGGTTCGGCGAGAGGTATCGGCAAAGCTATCGCTTTGAAACTCGCGTCAAGAAAAATTAATATTGCGGTTGTGGACGTTTTGCTCGAAGACGCTCAAAAAACAGCGGACGAGTTAAGCTCTTTAGGAATAACCTCCAGAGCATATAAAGCTGATATTTCCAATTTTACGGAGACCGAATCGTTAATCAAAAAAATATTCGAAGATTTCGGAAAGATTGATATTCTTGTAAATAACGCTGGAATAACTCGCGATAATCTGATTATAAAAATGACTGAAGAAGATTGGGATAAAGTTATTAATATAAATCTTAAAGGCGTTTTTAATTGCATTAAATGCGTTTCGAGAATTCTTATGAAAAATCGCTGGGGAAGGATAATAAATATTTCTTCGGTTGTAGGAGTTATGGGAAACGCCGGGCAGCTTAATTATTCCGCTTCTAAAGCCGGAGTAATCGGGATGACAAAATCCGCTGCAAAAGAATTGGCGTCGAGAAATATTACCTGTAACGCGATTGCTCCCGGATTTATCAAAACAGCTATGACAGACAAGCTTCCTGAAATTGAAAGACAGCGTCTTGAGAGTATGATTCCTTTAAAAAAACTCGGCGAACCCGAAGATATTGCAAATGCGACGGCGTTTTTAGCGTCGGACGAAGCGAGTTACATAACGGGTCAGGTTCTGCTCGTAGACGGCGGAATGGTAATGTGAAATGAAATCCCATAGAGAAGAATTGTATTTTGAGATACCTCAGAGGCGGGCTTATATAAACATAACCGATAAAATCGAAAGCGCTTTGAAAAAGTCCGGAATAAAAGAAGGGTTATGTCTTGTCAACGCTATGCATATTACGGCAAGCGTTTATATTAACGACGATGAAAACGGGTTATTAAACGATTTTGACAAGTTTCTTGAAAAACTCGCGCCTCACGAACCTCTTACAAATTATAAACATAATATGACCGGAGAAGACAACGGCGACGCCCATATAAAAAGAACAGTTATGGGAAGAGAAGTCGTTGTCGCGGTTACAAACGGAAAACTTGATTTCGGACCATGGGAACAAATATTTTACGCGGAATTCGACGGCAGGAGACGAAAAAGAGTGTTAATAAAAATAATCGGAGAATGAAGATTTCACAATCCTAAGCCGAATTTCATCGGAAAAGGATAACCTTATAATTTGCTCTTAATCCTTT
>DAINAU010000167.1:6460-9035 GCA_036733285.1 bacterium | reverse complement strand
TATGATAAAACTGTTGGCAAGGCACAAAAAGAGCTTGATTTCATAAAAGAATTTATTGAGCATAATAATCTTGATGAAGAGGGTCCGCAAGATTTTGCAACCGAGGCAGAAATAGAGGGCAGAGTATTATTCCATTTGACACCTAATCAGGATGAGAGAACGATTGATTTACGCCATATCGCGTGGTCGACTAATAAATACACAGTCAGCACACCTGCAGGCGATTATAGCCAATATGAAACTGTGAAATATTACCCTGCCGGCAATAGCGAGCAGAAGCAAGTTATTTTGGAAAAAAAAGAATTTGTTTATAAAAAATTTGCCGGTAGATTAAACAATGTTAACAATATAATGCCTAAACTCGGCAGTATATTGCGCAATATTGAGGATTTGGACAAAGCTTATTGGGATTGGAGGAAACGCAATAAATTGTTTGCCTCGCCAACTCCGGTAATTGAAGCTAACGACACTAATGCGGCAAAGGCAATAAGCACTTATCTCGATGATAAAAATTGGGTTATAGGCAAGCTCTTAGTTATCGTTGGAAAGTTCAGTATGCAGGGGTTAAACGATTCCGGTGGTGATAGCTTGATGAAAGAAATCGAATCGCAAGCGAAAATTATATCCGGTTCTTCTGGCGTTCCTGTTCACTTTCTTGGTTTGCCGGATCTCCTGAGCAATCGTTCTACAGCAGAAAATTTAATGGAAAGTTTGTTTGACGTTACGACCCGCGAGCGGACTATCTGGAAAGGGTGTTACGAAGAAATCTTCCAAAAAGTTCTTGCGCTTGCCAACGAACATTTTAAGTCTGGCTTCGATACGAAAGCCGTAGGCGTTGAGATTAAAGAATTAACAGAAGCGCAAATGAGGCAGTTATCTTCGTTCTGGTTACCTGCATTCCAAGCCGGCGGTTTGACGCAAAAATTGTGGGCGTCGAAATTGCCGGGCGTTGATGATGTAAAACAATATGTGGAAGAATTATCGTCGGAGAGTGGTGATATTGTTATATGATACAGTTGACTAAATATATGCTGTTCAAAAATTTCAAACAATACTTGCTCACATTCTCAGACGAGAATTTCCGAAAATGTGAGATTAAAAAGCGTGTTAAAAGATACAAGCGCTCGACGAAAAAGATTTATTATGCTTTGTTTGTTTTACAAAAATCCGACAGTGAAGTATCTTGTCAAAGCAGAGAGTAGTATCGTAAAATTATAGTAGAACATTATGAAACAGAAAATTTCAGGTAAATTTATAGCAATGGCTGCAGGCGAAATACTGAAACACGTATCCGCCGCGACACTTTTGAATATACAAAAGCAAGATCCGCATCCTACATTCAAAGCGTTTACAATTGCTCACGAGGGCGAAAGTTCCGGGCGGTTTATTGACC
Source organism: bacterium (assembly GCA_036733285.1). Classification (GTDB taxonomy): domain Bacteria; phylum JAGOBX01; class JAGOBX01; order JAGOBX01; family JAGOBX01; genus JAGOBX01. Next base: position 7,642 of record DAINAU010000167.1, on the reverse strand, counting down.
GCAATGTTCAGGGTAAACAGAATTGGTTTCGCGACGCTATAACGAAACTCCACAATCGTATCGAAGAGGGATTAAAAATCTTTCATTTACACAACGATGACAGTTCTCATGACAATCGTGTTGCGATTGGCGAGGTCGTCGGAAAAGGTCTCCAAGAAATCAATAATAAACTGCACAATTTCGTAGTTACATATATCACACCAGAATTCAAAGATTTGCCGCTGGACGTGGCAAGTATTGAAGCGGATGTTGTCTATTCGAAAACCTCTGAGGGTATCAACATAGACGACATCGCGAATATATCGGGGATTGCCTTAGGCAATTCAGCGAACAACATACCGGGTTTTCCGGGTGCGACACTGCTTGGATGTATACAAGCGTTTGCCAAGGAAAACAGCGAAAAAGGAGACAAGTCAATGACACTTGAAGAAATTAGGGCAGCTGTAGCAGCTGGAAAATTTAAGCCGTCGGAAGTTTTTGGAGAAAGCGAATTGAAAAACGATTCTGTCGTTTCAAGCGCAATTAGAGCGGAGTATGAACACCGCCAACGGACAGATAAGGCGTTCGACGAATATAAAAAGAATGCCGAAAAACAGATTTCAGATTTAAAAACTGAAAATGTGTCCGGTAAAGTTGGCAAAGTGTTTTCTACTATTGCGACACGCCGCAATCTCGATGAGAAGCAAAAAGCTTTTATCGAAAAGCAGCTGCCGAAATTTGCCGTGAAAGAACCTGAAAAGGTAGAAATCGAGCTCGACTCATTTGTTGATAACGGATTAAAGGAATATGCTGAGATTACTAAACTCATCACCGGTAAAGAACCGGATCCTGTGGCGAATAATAAAAATGCACCTGCCGGAGACTCAAAATCCGGGAACACGAACGATGAGAGTGATTATACAAATCCTGAAAAGAACGATTTTATACCAAAGTAAGGGGGACGGCAATGGCGGAAAAAGAGACTATCGAATCATTGACATTGGAATTGGAAGCTGAACAGAAGAAAATTGAGAATGTGATTACTATTGAGGCTGTTGATAAAATTACAGATATAAAACGCAAAATAGACATTCTCAAAAAGAAAATTGCTCATTCGCAGAATAATGAAGAATCTGCGAGTGGCAAAAAAAAAGAACGGAGGTAAATAGTCATGGCAGAAACTGGATATATTTCAAGAAGTTT
>DAINAU010000167.1:0-6360 GCA_036733285.1 bacterium | reverse complement strand
GAGATAGATTTCGATGGGACATTGGCTTAAGGAAATTGGAAATATTAAGTAAGAAAAGAAACTTAAAATTTAGGAGGGTAACATTATGCCTTACAAAGGAAAAATTATAGCAGATTGGTCAAAGGTGGACCGACATGACCCGGAGAGTTTGAAAAAATTCGTCGGCGCCATGCATTATTTTTTAACAGCTCCGGATCATAATCCGGAATTGAGAGCTGCGCTGAAAGCAAAGTTTCAGGCGTATACGCTGAAAGGCGATTTGCCTACTGAAATATTAACCGTGCTTGAGAAGTTTCACGCGGTTGATGATTTCGATGAGGGATACAACCAGATATTTGATATCCGGGATTTCACAGGCACAAAAGAAAGCGGTTTTGAGATTTTGAATGTATCATCGGGACTTACTTTTTCAAAAGTAATTCCTGGCGAAAAAATCAAGACATATAAAATCAGCGGAGATAAAACGACCGTGAATTTTGAGCGTTACGGTGGAGCGCTTGCTTACGACGAGGATTGGTTCGCGGACAGCAAGTATTGGCTCATTGAAGACAGCACGATAGAGTTCCGCAATAAAGCCTATAAAGCTCGTGCGGCTGCGTTTTACGCGTTAATAGAAGCGTTGTCTGCGACCAAGAATGTAACTTGGCAGGCTCCAACTCCAGCGTTGTTGCCGAATACAGACGCCAATTACACTGTGTCTCGCGACGTAGCGACGATACAAACAGCGTGCGACGAGATATTGACCGCGGTAAAAGATAAAGGGTACGGAGTATCGCCACAGACACCTTTTGTCATTTCCGCGCCTCACGTTTTGCGTCCGCGTATCAATGCGGCAATAACACGGCTGAATCAATCATTCGCCGGTTCGAGCCAGTCTCTGACATACAATGTTCAGGCTATTTATACCCTGATGTATTCGAGCAACACGTCGTATTATGTTGTGCTGCCTAAGAGAAAACTCAAGGGCGGAATACGGCTTGATTTACTTATCAGACCTTTCACGGACATCCTCGCTTGTGCTACTACACTGGCAGGAGTTCAGAGGTTTGGTGGAGCAATCGGGGATACTGACCAGTTGCGCAGATGTGCAACATCGTAAAATCATATAAATAGGGGGCAGAAGTTAGGTGGTCCCTGCTTCTGTCCCTTATTTTTTTACAACAATGAAAAAACAAGGAAAAATTTGGGGTGAAACCTCCGAGATATTTAACAATAAAAATGTTTCCGTTCACTATTTGAAAATTCGCAAAGGCGGATATTGCTCCGAACATTTTCATTTAGCTAAAAGTAATATTTTTGTTGTGCTTGCCGGTGAGTTAAAAATAAATATTTTTATAAAGAAAAATAATACTGAAAGTATTGACTCAACAATTCTTAAAACAGGTCAAGAAACAATGGTACTTCCACAAACTGTTCATTCTTTTGAAGCGATGACAGAAGTTGAATGTTTAGAAATTTATACTTCAGAAATAAAAAATGACGATATTATTCGACGCAATTCTGGAGGGATACATGACTGACGAAGTAATCAGAATGTCTGATATACCACGCCGCCGGTCTCTTAATCAGAACATTCGGCAGAATTGGGAAATTTTAAAAAAGAATGCTGACCGGAGACCCGAGTATGTTACAAAAGGAAGCCCGCATCCTTTTTTTAATACTATCGAAGACGGCGTTTGGTCCGGGCAACGTTGCTTTATCGTTGGTGGTGGTTCGAGTTTAACAAACTTTGATTTCTCTCAGTTAAACGACGAATTGACTATAGGGATTAATGTGGCGTTTACGAAATTCAATCCGACAATTCTTTTTTCAACAGATTCTCGCTTTTATTCGTGGATAGTAAATGGCACACTTGGCGAAGATGTTAAACAACAATTTGATGATTACCGCGGCTGGAAAGTATGGTTAAATGTTGCCAACTACGAATATCCAGATAATATTTTTCGCTTAGACTGTGGAGGCGAAACGGCATTCCCGTCAACAATTAAAGAAGGTCTCGGGCACGGGAACAATTCCGGATATTCCGCGCTGAATTTGGCGGTGTGTTTGGGTGCCAATCCGATTTATTTACTCGGGTTTGATATGAGGGGCGCAAATGGGCTACAGAAGTGGTGGCATAAATTATATCCATGTAACCAAGGCGAACAGATCTTCCAGCGTATGATTAAGAATTTTAATAATGTAGCTGATTTGATAAAGAAAAAAGGGATACAGGTAATCAATTTAAATCCTGACAGCGCATTGAAATGTTTTGATTCCGGTGAATTAAACAATATTCCAAAAAATCCGTTGCCGCTGATAATCTCGTACTACACAGAGAACACTGTATATAAAGACATAGCGAAACGGCTCAAAAGTTCACTTGATAATTTTTCTCTTAAATACGATATACAACCAGTCTCCGATATGGGCAGTTGGCAAAAGAATACTTATTATAAAGCAATTTTTATCAGGCAAATGATGGATAAACATCCGGACAGGGATTTATTATGGCTTGACGCCGACGCGATTGTATGGCGGTTCCCTGAAATATTCAGAGGATTAGAATCTGATATTGCTTTTTATTCTTACGGCTGGCGTGGACAAAAATATTTGTGTTCAGGCACGTTGTATATTAAAAACAACGATAAAATGAAATCTCTTGTTTCCGCGTGGATTGAAGAAAATCAAAATTGGATTAATACGAGTAAATTCGAACAAAAAGTATTACAAGAATTGCTACAACAAGAAAAATGGAAATCGACAATATCGATTTTTGATTTGCCGGAAAAGTATTGTTATATAGAAGGCTTGATGTTTCACGGCAGACCTGTGATTGAGCATTTTCAGGCCAGCCGGCGTTATAAAAATGATTTGAAAGGTTATCGTGATGAACAATTACAAGGACATTAAAATTTATTATCCATATGATTCTTTTTTGAAAATGCCGCTTGAGGCGCAATGGTATGGCTATATTTTACAAGGGTTTAAAGATCTTGGCTGTCATATTTGTTTTACTGAAGAAAATACAAAAAAGAGCAAGTATGGATTAAATAACACAATCACTAATTTTGATATTGTATTTTCTGGTAATATAAAAGCGACAGTGTGGTATGACTGGAGCGACTACAAAGAAGGATTTCACCATGAATATATGTCACCGAAAGATGTTTATTTTAAGATACAATTTCATAAATATTTTAAAAAGCTTAAAAATGTATATCCCATAGGGCAGACTGTTACCAAAATGGAATTTTTCAGCGAATTGCCACGCTTGAGAAAGATTGCTCAATCTGCTAATAAAAAATGGGATGTAGTCGCTGTTTTCAGAGCGACGAATACTGATAGCAGACTAAAATTTATTCGCGCATTAAAAAAGACGGAATACAAAACATTGGCGGGATTAACGGAGCGGAACGGTAATGTAAGCGACACAACAATTTTAATGGAAAAAATCGATTATAACGAACACTTGCTACAACAAGCACAAAGCCACATTTCGGCAGCGATGTATGGCGTCGGAGGGGATTGGGTGTGGCGGCATATGGAAATACTCGGAATGGGCGTTTGCTTGCTTACATTGGAGAGTGATTATGTTTTGCCTGGTAATCCACAAAATTGTTGGATTACCGTAAAACGTGATTTTTCTGATTTAGACAAAAAGTTAGAAGTTTTTCTTAATGACCAAACGCTGCGTAATAAAGTTGCGGCCGCTGGGCTTAAATATTTCGAAGAGTATTTGTCACCTAAAGCGCAAGCAAAATATATTATTGAAAAAGTTTTAGAAAGCAGGGGGGTAAAATAATGCCAAGTTCAATTTATCAAAATATACCTACGATATTAACAGAGATTATGTTATCAGCTCCGCGCAGTATACTTGACATTGGCGTAGGGTTCGGGAAAACAGGTTTTCTATGTCGCGAATATCTCGAGGTATGGAATAAGCGGTTAATCCGCAGCGAATGGCAGGTGAAAATAGACGGTATAGAAATATGTGAACGGTATGTGACGCCGCTTGTGAGCGAGCTATATAATACTATTTATACCGGAGATGCTACGCAAGTAATAAATAATCTTGGTTTTTACGATGTTATAGTTGCTAATGATGTGATTGAGCATATTGAAAAGAGTAAGGCAATAGATTTATTAAAAACCTTATCGGAAAAATTTAACAAAAAAATGATACTTTCGATTCCTTTAGGCGATAAATGGCTTGACGCTAACAAGTCATTTATAGACATAAATCCTGCGGAGGCGCATATATCCGCTTGGACACAGAGCGAATTAGAAGCAATGCCTTATTTTAAATATAGTTTTCCGTTTCAAGGCGTACGCGGCCCGATAGGTTTATTTATTTATGAAAAATAAAAATAGAGTATGCGCGAATTGTAAACGTATTGCGCCTTATAAAGAATTTTTAACATCAGCCGGGTGTATTTGGTGTGATGTTGAGTATCACAGGAGTAAAAAATGAGCTTAACGGTTGGGACTAATAGCTGGGTAACTATGGACGAGGCAGATGCTTATTTTTTAGAGCGCTTAGGATCTGATGATTGGGTATCCGGAGCTGATAAAGAAAAAGCGCTAAAAACTGCTTTTCGGCAAATAAAATTTAATGGCGATTATGAAATAGGAAGCACTGTAACAGATAATTTAAAATATGCGCAAATGGAGCAGGCGTATTTTCTACTAAGTTTTGAAGCAGATATATCTCATCGCAAAGCATTACAGGCGCAGGGAGTTATTTCTGCTGGTATTATAAAAGAAACTTACGTAGAGGGCGATTTATCTAAAGTAGCGTTATGCCAATTTTCGCAAATGCTACTAAAAGATTATTCGACTAAAAAACACGCTTTTCTTGTTGATATTGATTCCGACGAGGACGCATATACTGACGGCACGGAGAAATAAAATGCCTAAAATCGGGTTCAGCTCGTATGAGCGGCAAGCGTATTTAAATTCAAAAGTTGAAATTTTGCGGTCGCTATATGTTGAAGCACAAGAAAAGATCCGCAAGAAACTTGCCAGAATAGACCTTGCTGCAAAAGAACGGTATCGGTCGCAGATGATATTATCTGAGGTTCGCGGTATTATACGAGGATTAAATTCCGATACAAAAAAATGGGTATTAAAAAACATACCTCGCGGATATGAACGAGGTTTTGATATAGCGGCAGAGCGGTTAAAAATACTTGGTGTTACGAGGCGTGTTGACTTTGATGCTCAAATACATACATCCTCGATAAATATTCTTGCTGATGAGGTAACACGAGATTTGCTTGAAGCAAACAGAAGCATTAATAAAAATATTAGTTCCTACATCCGCAGAACGCAACAAAAGATTATACAAGACAATAAAATAAGTCAAATGATAGCGTCTGGCAGCATTGAGGGAGTATCGCGGCGTAATATATCCGATACGATACTCGCGGAACTTAAAACTAATATGGACGCAGAAAAGTTTATTAAAATAAACGGCAGATTATATCAGCCAAAAAAATACGCGGAACTTGTTGCGAGGACGCGTATGCGCGAGGCCACGAGTTGGGCGGTAAAATCTACTTGCTTACAGTACGATGTAGATTTGGTTCAATGGGATGTTCACTCCGGTGCGTGTGATGAATGCCAACAATTTGAAGGGCGCATATTTTCAATTTCCGGCAGTGATGAAGAATTCCCTGCGCTTACTATACAGCCACCGGTTCATCCGAATTGTGAATGTAATTTGAACCCGGTGACTCACACATTTTTAGAAAGGCGTTATGGCGATAGATATTCGAATCTTGTTGATTTAAGTAACAGTGATTTGCCTGTCGAAGATTTTAGCACATACCAAAATTATTTACGGGAAGGCTTATGATAGGCAGCTACACAAATGAAACAGTAATTATTTCGGCTCCGGGAGCAAAAGATAAATGGGGCGAGCCCGGAGCGTCTACTTCTGAAACAGTCAAGGCGCGTGTTGAGGAAGGCAACTATATTTTGAGAAACACAGAAGGGCAAGATATAGTAAGCAATATTAGAGTGTTTATGAAAAAAAGAACTTTACAATATGATTATAAAATTACATACGGTCTCGATGAGTATTCTATTGCGAAAATAGAGCATTTAAAAGATTTTAGCACTGTGTATATCATTGTTTATTTGATATGAGTAATAATTTTAATATTGATGTGTCAAAATTTATGTCAAGGCTTAATCTTGCTGATAAGAAAATACAAGATGCGCTAAGAATCGGTTCAGGGCAGGCAGGTTTAATGTTAATGCGCGATTGTGTTATGGAAGCCCCAACTGTGCCACACAAAGAAGGTGTTTTACGCGGTTCCGGTAGTGTTTTTGTAGATGATAAGTTGGCGGGAACGAGTGAAAGTTTGGGAAAGA
>DAINAU010000166.1:0-9155 GCA_036733285.1 bacterium | reverse complement strand
CTTCAATATCGTTCGACTGCGTTGAACGATATTGAAGTCGAAGATACCGCGGCGGTAATTATGAAATTTAGAAACGGAGCTCTTGGAATAGTCGAAGCGACCACCTGCGCGCGTCCAGCGGATCTCGAGGGTTCTATCAGCATACTCGGCGAGAATGGAACCGTGGAAATAAGCGGATTTGCAGTGAACAAAATGAAAATATGGACTTTTAAAAATGAAACTAAAGAGGAAAGCGAAACGATTATAAAAGAGTTTCAGCAGAATCCTCCAAATGTCTACGGGTTTGGACACAGCGAATATTTGAAGAACGTTATAGATTGCATTCAGAACAATACGAGAATACCGGTTGATGGAATAGAAGGCAGAAAATCCATAGAATTAATCAACGCGATTTATGAATCGGTTGAAACGGGGAAAGAAGTTTTTATACATTTTAAACCGAAATTATGCAAACTCGGATATTAGAATGAATAATATGTTAAGTTTTATTAATCAAATTGAAATACCTTCATGCGTAGTAAAACTAAACGGAGAAATACTATCGTTTAACGATGGTTTCAAAAATCTTTTCTTTCAGGGATTTGACGGAACATCTAACAATCTGCTCGCGATTTTTTATAACAAAGAAGATTATTTAAACATCATTAAGAATATCAAAAATATAAATAAATCGAAAAAAATTCAGACTGTCAGATATAAAACTCAATCGCAGGACGGCGAAGAAAAAAATATTTTTGCGGACACTTATTTCAACATAGCCGAATACGAAACAAAACCGTATATGCTTTTTCATTTTTATGACGTCACCAAACATATAAACAATCAAATGTCGGCGTCTGAATATATAAAAAATGTCGAATTGTCTCAGGGAGAAGAATACAGGCGGCTGTTAAAAGAAAAAATATCAGCGGAAGAAAAAAACAGCGTCAAATCGTCTTTCCTCGCCGCCGTATCGCACGAATTAAGAACTCCGTTAAATTCAATATTAGGATTCGCCGAATTATTAATCGATGAAACTAAACGCATTCCGGAATTAAACGAGAAACTTAATTTCATATATAACGAAGGCAAGCGGCTGACTCTCATAATAAACGATATTCTTGATTTTTCAAAAATTTCAGACAATAAACTCGAGCTTCATTACGAATTTTTTTCGATTGACGATTTGATAATCAAATTGAAAAATCTTTTTGATTCAAGATGCAGGGATAAAAATATAGATTTTAAAATAATTTGCGATCCGGAAATGCCGAAATTCTTAAACGGCGATTTATTGCGGATTCTTCAAATAATGATAAATTTGATAGGCAACGCAATAAAGTTCACTCCTTCAGGGCATATAGCCATTCAATTCAGTTATGATACGAAAAGCTGCGTCTGGAAAATAATCGTTAAAGACACCGGCATTGGAGTGCCTGAAGAATTTCAAAAAAAAATATTTTCTCCTTTTGAACAAACCGACGGAAGCGTTCAAAAAAAATACGGCGGCACAGGACTCGGTCTATCTATCACTTTGAATCTTGTAAAACTAATGCGCGGCAATATATTCATAGAAAGCAAACTGAACGAGGGAACCGCGTTTATAATAAAATTGCCGCTTGTTTTTAAAAGAACATACGAGGAAGTATTCAGCGCGTCGCTGGGACCGGCTACCATTGACAATCTTGAAATCGATGAAAAATCCGCGAAAGAAGAAATAAAACGGTTCTCCGAAAAAATAATGGAACCGGACGGAGGCGTTAAAACCGGAAAACAGGAAAAAAAAGTTTTGATTGTCGACGATAATCCTCAGATTTTAAAACTCCTTACTTTCATATTATCTAAAAGCGGATGCGAAGTTATAAAGGCGGTTAACGGTTCTGAAGCTTTATTAATTCTTGAACATACAAAAAATATAAGTCTTGTTTTTATGGACCTTATGATGCCCGAAATGGACGGATTCACGGCGATAAAAAATATCCGAAACATAGAAAAATTCAACGATATTCCAGTTGTCGCCGTTTCCGCAAAAAATATTCCTAAAAAAGAGGCGATTAATTCGGGATTCAATGATTTTATTAAAAAACCTTTTACGCGTCCGGACATATTAGAAACGTTAAAAAAATTTATTCCGGACGTCTGCGACCCTGTCAAATCAAATAATCATATTCAAAAAGTAAAAACGAATAATTCATTATTCGAATACGCTTCCGAAAATTTAGAGCGGATTTTTCTCGAAGAATCTCAAAAATTCGATTGGACTTATAATAAAGAAGTGATTTCCATTGTAAATGATTTTTTGCTGGATTTGCCGTCTAAAATCAATAGATTGAGTTTTCATATCAATAATTCAAATTCTGAAGGAACAAGATTTGAAACCCATTCTTTAAAAGGAATAAGCGGTTATTTATCTTTAAAAGCATTGGAATGTATTTGCGATAGAATCGACGAATTGAATATTGAAGATACTGAAAACGTTGCAAAAGCGAATAAAGAAATTTCCCTATTAAAACAATATTACGGTTTGATAATCGATTATTTCAATAACAATACGGGTTTGGAATTGAAAAAATACGATTTTGATAGATCCAAACGAACAAAAAAAGCGGGGAATGCAAAGGCGATTATAGCGGAAGACGACGCGATATCCAGACGATTTATTGAAATTCTTTTTAAAAAATTCGACAACATTGATTTGACAATATGCGATTCCGGCGAAGAATTAATTGAGAAAACCGGCAAGGAAAAATTCGATTTAATTTTTACCGATATTCATTTAAAAGGAATGTCGGGAATAGAAGCCGCGAAGATTATCAGGGAAAAAATAAACGATACAAGCCCCTTAATCGCCTTGACCGGAAGCTCGGGCGATGGCGAAATTAATTTTGAGGAAGCGAAAAAATATTTTAACGAATGGCTTCAGAAACCCGTTTCTATAAAAGAATTGGAAACAATAATAAAAAAATACGTTTAAAGGGAGATATAATTTATGACGGCAAAAATGATACGATATTTGTTATTCGGATTATTAATTCTTTCAATATCCGGATTTAGTTTTAAAGACGCTATAAAAAAATTAGACAAATCCGAAGACGAATACGAGGTTAAAAATAGCGCAAAAGCGACCGGAGTGCGAGGATTGGGAGAAGAAGGAAAACTCGAATCCGAAAATAACGACGTCTTCAATGCGGAGATTCCATACGTTGAAATTTCAACGGAAGAATTAGAAGAATTTAAAAAACAAGGCGGATTAAAATAAATGAAAAAAATAATTATTGTTTTATTATTTATCTCGATTTTAAATATTCCGGCGGAGCCGGGTTTTTTTGATAAAATAAAAACCAAAGACATAAAAACAATAACGAACGTTATTAAAAGTCTGAACGTATCGGAAGAAGACGAGCTTGAAATCGGTTTGGAAGCAAGCAAAATACTCATATCGAAATTCGGATTATACGAAGAACCCATTCTGACGAAATATATTTCGCTGATAGGTTCCGTTATCGTTTCAAACTGCGAACGAAAAAATTTGAAATTCCATTTTAATATATTAAATTCCGATGAGATAAACGCTTTTGCCTGCCCGGGCGGATTTATTTTTTTAACAAAGGGAGCAGCGGCGTCGGCAAAAAACGAAGACGAACTTGCGGCGATTATCGCCCACGAAGTTTCGCATATTACGTTGAAACACGAGCTTAATGAAATAAGAAAATCAGGGGTGTTAAAAGAATTATCTCAAAGATTCGCGGAAAAAAATAAAGAGGTCGTTAAAAAACTCGCGGATTTTGTCGTGAATAATCTGCTTGTCAAAGGAAGAGCCCGGTCCGACGAATTCGAAGCGGACGCTCATTCGTTGACATATTTAAGAGAACATAATTATAATCCCTGTCTTCATTTGTTTTTAATGAATTTGAACGAACCGTCAAAACAATCGAGGATTTCATACCTGCAGTCAACGCATCCGCCGGCTTCGGAAAGAATCGATAAATTATTTAAATTATCCGATTTTACCGGTTCGCCGGTTGAATTACGCGAAGAACGTTTTAAATTCGCGGTTATGAAACTTCGTTGATAAAGTAGTATTATGCTGATAGGTATTTTCGGCGGAACGTTTAATCCTCCGCATATTGGACATAGAAAAATAATTGAAATATGCTTTTCCGAATTAAAATCAGATAAAGTTTTTATTATACCGGCAAGCATTCCGCCTCACAAGGATATGCCGTATAAAGTTGCGGACGAGCGTAAATTAACTATGACCCGGCTCGCGTTTGGAAAAATTCCGAAAACGGAAATACTTGATATTGAACTCGTGAGAAAAGGCGTCTCATACACTTTCGACACGGTAAAAGCTCTTGTGGAAAAATACGGCAGTCATAATTATAATATAATTATAGGAACTGATAATTTCAATATCATAGACAAATGGAAAAATATCGGGGAACTTTTAGACGTATGCAATTTCACGGTTTTTTCAAGAAGCGGTGAAAAACCCGATTTGACGGGTCAATATTTTTATTTGAATCATAAAGAAAAATTTAATTTTTATAACGGGTTTAATGTCGAAATTTCTTCGTCGAAAATAAGAGAATATTTAAAAAATGAAAATTTCAACGAGGCGCGGCGAAGTCTTGAACCTGAAATATTTAATTACATAATGGAAAACCGCATATATGCAGATTAAAACGCGACTAATGAAATATATTGAAAAACGCCTGTCGAAAAAAAGATTTGTTCATACTGTTTCGACGGCGAACTGCTCCCTTTTTTTTAACGGATTTTTAGGGTTGAAAATTTCGGAGAATAGCATAATCGCCGCTTCGCTGGGACACGATATGAGCAAGTGGATGACTGAAACTGAAATGAAAGATTATATATCGGCAAATTCCATTTATCTCGATGAATTTGAAAAAAAACATCCTGAAATATGGCATCCGGCAGTTTCCGAATTTTTATTAAAAAACGAGTTTGGCGTTGACGACGCGGAAATTCTCGAAGCTGTAAGATTGCATACTATTGGCGCTGAAAAAATGAGCGACCTGTCAAAACTGCTGTATTGCGCCGATTATTTTGAACCGTCGAGAAATTTTTTTGTTCCAATAGACTTTAGCTTGATAACAGGATTGCAAGAATTATTCGAGTTAGCCGCTGAAAACAAATTGAAACGCGTTAAATCAACCGAAAAAAACAGTCGCGGTATTATAAAATTATTAACAGAAAAAAAATAAAGCAATGAAAAGATTTATAAGCGTATTTTCAAATATAGCGTTTTATGTTAAAAAAATATATTCGCGGTTCAAATATAAAAAATTCATTCCGGCGGCAATATCAATAATATTATTGATAATCCTTTATTTTTTGATAGAAAAAAATTTAATATCGGTTTTTAACAAAACAGAATCAAACGACCAATTGAACAAGGATACGGGCGCGAATATTTTAATCGCTTCGTTGAAAGACGACGATCAATTGTCGAGTCTTTATTTATTCAGTTACGAACCTGTCTCTTCCAAAATAGGAATCGTATATTTTCCGGCAAATACTCTTATGCTTCAAGTATCCTCGTTTTCAAACAATAAACTTTATCCGGTAAAAGATTTATTTTCTTCTGGCGGATTCAAGTATCTGATTGAAAGCGTTGAAAATGATTTTAAAATTAAAATTCCCTACTATCTCGGATTTAAAAACTCCGATTTTATACGAACTATGGATTTGCTGTCGGGATTGCAGATAAGAAATTCCAACCCTATAAAATTCTTCGATAGATACGAAAACAAGTGGTATTTGATACCATCAGGCTCTAACGAACTGCTCGGTTATAAATTGTCCGAATATCTTAATTACGATAAGGATATTTATAACGAAGGGAACATTGTCTACAGAAAATCCAATTTTGTAAAAGCTCTTTTTGAAAAGTTGAATTCTTTTCGGGAGATCGAATCTCAATCCGCTTTTATGAAAAGTCTCTATTCTTTTATTTCTCAAAAAAATATAAGTTTTGACGTTTTTAACGAACTTGTTATTTCAATCAAAGACGTAAAAATTTACGATATTATTTTTGATAAAGCGGCGGGTAAAAAGGACCAATACGACAATGCCGAAGTATTCAGAATAAGCGTGTCAAAATCTTTGGATATACTTCCTAAAAGTTTTGAAAACAGACTTGATTCGGCAAAAAAACAGAATTATATAACGGTGGAAATCTTAAACGGTTCGACAATGCCTGGTTCCGCAGAAAACGTCAGACGGAAACTTCAAAAATTCGTGGATATAGACGTTCAATTTATCGGAAACGCAAAAACAAGAGATTATGCGAACACATTGATTATCGATAAAAAAGGAAATTTGAAATCATCGCAGCGAGTTAAAGAAATTTTGGGATACGGGGAAATAAAAAGCGAACTTGACGAAAATTCATTTTCCGATATCACGATAATACTTGGAAACGATGTTGAAATAAAGTAGCTCTATATATTTTATACGTTGATTTTTTTTAAAAAGTTGGTATATTTAGCTCGAAATTTTATTAACATTCAGGTATATTTTTGAAGCGAACCGCCCAAATAATCGCGGGGGTTAATTTTGAAATTTTTAAACCGTTTTAATGGATTTATCATATCGGCTGAATAGCAATGAGATTTTTGAAATTTATTTTAAAGGAAGCATAATGCCGTGAAAAAATGCGTTTTTTTTATATTGACGTTTTTGTGTTTTTTGCAAATATCCTGCAATAAACCTGAGACTAATGAAACCGGCGCCAACCGTGAAAAATTGTTGCCGTTAAAAATAGGAATAATAACAGTTTTGACCGGAAATCAAGCGGGATATGGAGAAGCTGTTGTAAAAGGATGCAAACTTGCGGCGTCGGAAATTAATAAAAAAAAAGATTTACGGATAGAATTAATAATTGAAGATTCAGCCGGAGAACCATTAAACGCTCTTAACTCTTTAAAAAAACTCATTGATAAGGATAAAGTTTCAGCTATACTCGGACCTTTGTTAAGCTCTGAAATGAAAATAGTTGGAGCCGAAGCGAATTATAACAAGATTGCAATACTCGCCACATCGAATACGGCTAAAGGAATTCCTCAAATCGGAGAATACGTATTCAGAAATTCTTTGCCTGAATCAAAAGCCGTTCCCGCGGCCATAAAAAAAGCCATTGAAAAGTTGAACATAAAAAAAACCGCGCTTTATTACGACGACGACGACGCGTTCACTAAATCGTCGGCTGCTATTATGTTAGAGGCGGCAAAAGATATGGGGCTTGAAGTTTTAACTACGGAATCGTTTCACAAACCTCAAACCGATTTTAAGACGCAGCTCGCAAAGATAAAAAAATCCAATCCCGACGCGGTGTTGTGCTCGGCGCTGTATAGCGACGGCGTTATGATAATGACGCAGGCCCGTCAAATGGGATTGAATATTCCGTTTATTGGAGGCAATGGATTTAATTCGCCGAAAATTATTGAACTGGCAAAAGAAAACGCCGAAGGTTTGATTGTAGCCACTCCATGGTTTAGCGGAACCGACGACCCCGCCGCTAAAACGTTCATAAAAAGTTTTCAGGATACATACGGCGAAAATCCTGATCAGTTTTCGGCTCAGGCATACGACGGAATTTATCTGCTTGCCGAAGCCGCGAAAAATGCGGGTTCCGGCGATAGAAAAATGATAAGGGATTCGCTTGCGGCGATTCGTAATTTTGACGGAGCGCTCGGCAGATTTGCATTTGACGAAGAAGGAGACGTGTTAATGAATCCTAAAGTTATTACGGTAAAAGACGGAAAATTTCAGTTGTTTGAATAAAATTTTTACGAGGACAAACGTATTATGTATTTTCAAGATATTATTTTAAGACTTCAGAATTACTGGGCTGAAAAAGATTGCGTTATTGCTCAACCGTCGGATATCGAGGTTGGGGCTGGAACATTTAATCCGCACACATTTTTAAGATGTCTTGGCGGCAAGGAATGGAAAACGGCGTATGTGGAGCCGTCCAGAAGACCGACTGACGGCAGATACGGTGAAAATCCAAATAGACTTCAGCATTATTATCAGTTTCAAGTTATAATAAAACCGGCGCCTGATAATATTCAGCAATTGTATCTTGACAGCTTAAGGCGCATAGGAATAATTCCGGAAGAACACGACATCAGATTTGTGGAAGACGATTGGGAATCGCCTACGCTTGGAGCCTGGGGACTTGGCTGGGAAGTGTGGCTTGACGGAATGGAAATAACGCAATTCACTTATTTTCAGCAGCTTGGAGGCATAGAATTAAAATTGATTCCATCGGAACTCACCTACGGTCTCGAAAGACTTGCGATGTATATTCAAAAAGTGAAATCAGTTTTCGATATAGAATGGGCTAAAGGAGTCAAATACGGCGACGTTCACAAGCCTGGAGAAATAGAATTTTCTTATTATAATTTTGAATATTCCAATTCGGAAATGATGTATAATCTTTTTAATTCATTTGAAAAAGAATGTTTGAATATTCTGGATAAAAATCTGGTTTTTCCGGCTTATGATTATGTTTTAAAATGTTCTCACGCTTTTAATATGCTGGATGCGCGGGGCGCTATCAGCGTATCGGAAAGGATGAAATATATTTTACGGGTCAGAACGCTTGCAAGAAAGGTCGCTGAAAAATATATTGAAAAATATTGTCAATGTTAATATAAAAATGGAGATGTTATAAATGCCGACTTACTCATACGAATGTCAGAAATGCGGGAATTTATTTGAAGAGTTTCAGAAAATCAGCGATGCGCCGTTGAAAAAATGCCCCGAGTGCAAAGGAAAAGTTCAAAGAATAATTAGCGGCGGCGCCGGAGTGCTTTTTAAATGCGGCGGATTTTACGTTACTGATTCAAAAAAGAAAAACGTTTTGCCGGCTTCAGATAAGAAAACGGAAACCAAAACCGGAGCAGCGGCTGATTCTGCGCCTGTTCAGCCGAAATCTAAAAATCAGACTACGGCTAAATCTGATAAAACGGTTTAATTATATATGTTTTATCATTGCCCCTGCGATTAATTGCGGGGTCAATAAAAGAAAATCTTTTGTTTCTTAACGGTTTTTAACCCGAAAACTGCATAAGGATTTTGAAAAATTGTTCGGACAGCATAGAATACTTGTTTCAGACAATTTTTCAAAATCTTAAAAACATATG
>DAINAU010000165.1:0-9295 GCA_036733285.1 bacterium | reverse complement strand
CAACTGTCGTGTCTGTTATTATTGGAATTTTTGCGGCGTTTGTTCTTCACAGGTTTAAAAGTTATCTTCAAACGCTTCATAGCGTTTTGATTTATATTCCGCTTGCGGCTCCGGATATACTTCTTGGAATTAGTATGCTTCTATTTTTTATTTCTTTAAAGATTGAATTGGGAATGTTCACGATTTTTCTTGCGCACATCACTTTCAGCATAAGCTATGTTACGCTTGTTTTACTTGGAAGATTACAGGATTTCGATTATTCGGTTATTGAAGCGGCGTATGATTTGGGAGCTACAAAAGGGCAAACGATTCGCAGAATATTTCTTCCTATGATGGCGCCTGGAATAATTGCCGGCGGACTGCTGACCTTTATTTTATCAGTGGACGATTTTGTTATTACTTTTTTTGTGTCGGGCCCGGGATCTTCAACTTTGCCTTTGTATATTTACAGCGTTATGAGGCATGGGTCGCCTATGACAATTAACGCGTTAACGACAATATTTCTTATAGTGACTTTTTTTATTGTTATATTTTCAAAAAAATTATTGGAGGTCAATAAATGAAAAAAATTTTTTTTATCGCGGGTTTTAGTTTATTTTTGTTTTTAATTTTATGCGCGTCGTGCTCTAAACAAAAAGAATCGCTGCATATTTATAATTGGGCGGATTACATTGATCCCGAGCTTATTAAACAATTTGAGACTGAAAATAATTGCGTCGTTAAAATGGATTTTTTCGATTCAAACGAAGCGTTATACGCCAAAGTTAAAGCGGGAGCGTCAGGATATGATATTTATGTTTCTTCGAGTTATATGAATAAAGTTATGTTCGACCAAAAAATGCTTATTCCGCTTGATCATTCCAAACTGCCTAATATAAAAAATATAGATTCCGAATTTTTAAAAAGTTCCATAGATTCAAAAATGGAATTTAGCGTTCCGTATATGGTAACATTTACCGGATTGGCTTATAATAAATCTAAAATCAAGGATTTTGTCCCTTCGTGGAGAATGTTTGAACGCGAGGATTTAAAAGGCAGAATGACTTTATTCAACGACCACAGAGAAACGATTGGAGCCGCTTTGAAAACGCTTGGTTTCAGTTATAATACAACGAGCGAAACCGAAATAAGCGCGGCGAAAGATCTTGTGTTAAAATGGAAAAAAAATATTGCCAAATTCGACGTAGATGAAGCAAAACGCGGTTTGACCGGCGGCGAATTTTATCTTATTCACGCTTATAACGGCGATGCGCTTCAATTGGCTAAAGAAAATCCGGATATAGCTTTTGCCCTCCCGGAAGAAGGAACTACTTTCTGCGGAGACGATTTGGTGATTCCGTCCACTGCGAAGAATCCGGAATTGGCTTATAAATTTATTAATTTTTTGCTCGACCCTAAAGTATGCGCTAAAAATATGGAATTTGTGAATTATATGGCGCCTAATATTGAGGCTCAAAAATTAATGCCGCATGAATTTATACAAAATGAAATGATTTTTCCTCCGAAATCTGTCGTTGAAAAATCGGATATGCTGCGCGACCTTGGCGAATTCAACGTTTTATATACGTCTGTTTGGGATATTATTAAAGAAAGCGATAAATAAAGCAAAATATTGCGTTTGGAAAAAGATAATATTACGTTTCAATAAAACGTTAAATTTATTATAATACATAAGCCGGAAAACCTTAAAATTAGTTAATGGAGGAAATAAAATTTTTGTCCGAACTATCTTAACCCGGATGATGCGTTAAATGAAAAGTTAAGTTTTTCAAAACATATATGCGCGCTTGTTAAAACTTCTAAAAACCTGAAAATTGCAAAGTGAAAATTATTGCTTTTGAAAAAGCGCGCAAAATCAATGTTTTTCCTTGCTTCCAGCGCTTTTTCAAAATTCTAATGCGGTTTTCAGGCTTAACGCTCCGTCCCTTTTTTATACTTTTTTATATTTATTTAGATTGTATCTTCGTTTATGTGAAATTCGACCCTTTCAGGGTCGCAGTTTTGATATGATTGATTTTCCGTAGGCTTTACGCCTACGGTTATGTAAAATTAAACCGCTTCGCGGTTTTGCATAGATTAGAAATATTTATAAAAGTATAAATTAAATATCGAATTGCAATATATTTAAACTGTAGTATAATGAAAGTATTTTAGAATTATAAAAGAGGAAGATTGAAAATGCAGAAGAAGCGAGATTATTTGTTGAAATACTGGATGCGGTATTATTTGAATATAGACGAACTTGGCGACGTTACAATCAGGACTGAGTTTGTTTCAAAAAAATATCCGGATATTAAATATGATATTAGTTTGTTAAACGACGAAAAACTTGTCATATTGGCGCCGGCCAGACCAGCTAATAAACTTTTAAAAAAATATCCTGAAATACTGTCGGAAGAATCGAATTCGGACGAAGGAATACAATTGAGTTTCAACGAAGATAAATTAGACGAACTCGCCGGCGATTTTAAAATCGTGGAAAAAAAATTCCCGCCGGATAAGGAACTCGTGGAAAGATTTTTGAATTATCACAATAAAAAGATTGAATTAAAAAAGAAGAGAAAAAAATATTATAAAAAAGCCGGAAATTGATTGATAAAGGTAAAATAAATGGGACTGCTTACAAAAACCGAATATTTAGGAAAACTGCTGAAAATAAAATTTTCAAAAAAATATTTTCCTATTAACATAACAATTTGCATCACCGGAAAATGCAATTTTAAATGTATTTATTGTTACGGAGAATATTCCGGAAAAGAAAATCCCAACGATATGACCACGCCTCAGATTTTAGATATTATAAAACAACTTATAAAAAAAGGAACTCAATATTTTTCGATATCAGGCGGGGAGCCGCTTCTTCAGAAAGACGCGGGAAAAATTATTGATTATATAAAATCCAAAAACTGCGAATGTTCGCTGTCAACGAATTGTTCGCTATTGCCCGAAAGAATAAATGAAATAAAAAAAGTTGATTTGATAGTCGCCAGTTTGGATGGTTGCGAATCCGAAAACGATTTAAATAGAGGAAAGGGTTCTTTTAAAAAAACAATGAAAGGAATTGAAACTGCTTTATCATACGGAATTCCCGTAGTAATAAACGCGGTATTGACGAAACACAATAAAAATTCGGCGGGATATTTAACCGAACTCGGAAAAAAAATGGGAATAAAAATAAAATTCAGTTTTATGGTTTATTCCGATTCGCAAAGCAAAAACGATAAGTTCGGCTCAATATCGTTGAACGACGAGGAAACCTCCGATATATTGAAAGAAATAATCTCTTTGAAAAAAAGCGGCGCTCCGATTTTATATACCGAGAAAGCGTATCGGTTGGCTTTGAATTGGAAAGATTTTTCCAAATTATATTATTGGAACGAACCGCCTGATTTTAAATACGCTAAATGTTATTCTGCGAAAATGTTTTATCATATCGACAGCGACAGTTCCGTATATCCTTGCAGTATGTTTTTTGATTCGTTTCCGCGCTGCCGTATTTTGGAATTGGGATTGGATAAAGCGTTAGAATGCTCCGCTGAAAATAACAGATGCGTAGCCTGTTATAAACCGAGTTATATTGAACATAACCTTATTTACGGATGCGATATTCCGGTTATATTGGCGAATATAAAAGAGGCGTTTTAACCTGAAAACTGCATTAGATTTTTGAAAAAGCGCTGGAAGTAAGGAAAAACATTGATTTTGAGCGCTTTTTCAAAAGAATTAATTTTTACTTGGCGGTTTTCAGGTTTTTAGAAGTTTTAACAAGTGTGTATATATGTTTTGAAAAACTTCACTTTTTTTATTGCATTATTCGGGTTTAACTCAAATAAATGCATTAGACGTTACGTTAAGTTTTTCATTACTATTCAGCCGTCATTGTAAAAACCGTTAAAACGGTTTATTTTGATATTTTTTTTATTAACCCCGAATTTATAGCGGGGTTAATAAAAAAAATTATTGTTTCAACCTGTTTTCGATTTTTTTTGCGCGGCCGGTTAAAGCGGCGATTTGATAATTGAAAATTTCAATCTTATGATTAATTAATTCCATCTCGAATTTTAAAACTTCCGAAACGGTTTCTCTGATATTCTTGCAATTTGAAAGAGTGAAACCTACTTCGCGGGTATTCATTTTATCGGGAGATATTTGTTCGGCGATTTGAACCGCGATTTCAGGAGTTATGTTTCCGCCAACGGAAACGCTGATTTTTTTTTGTTTGCATTTGCCGACAATTTCTTTTGTTATCCGCATCATCAAATCCGAGTTTATTTTTTCGTTGATAGAACCGGACAAATCCGAGCGGCCGACCGTCGCCTGGTCTATGTGACCGATAGATTTTGAAGCCAGTATATCGTCGAGACGTTCGCAGGCGGAAATGGTTTCAATGTTTATGTGTTTGGATAATTTATAAAATTTAACGGAACCGGCGACTTCTTTAACTGAAACGATGAATTTTTCAAGACTGTAGACGCTTTCAATCATAGGAGCGATAATTCCGGCGACGCCTATTTGAACCGCGTTATGAATATCGTTTCTGGCTTCAGGACCTCCGATTTTCATCGCTATAGGAAATATATCGTTGAAAAGTCTATAGACCTCGCTGATTTCTTCAAAAGACATACCCGCGTCTTCGGTGGAAACTTTCAACGAGTCGCAACCGAAATCTTCTTTCAGCCGTCTTGCCATATCTCTCAGTTTTTTTTCATTATCAAGCCATACAATCTTGTTCATAAATAAACCGCATTTTTTAAATTGAAGTAGTTTGCTATAACAAAAAATTTATAAAATTATAGTAGTAAGATTTAAAAAACGCAATATTAAAAAAAAATCCGCATGGATTTTTATTGACGAAACGAAAAGAATATTTTATTATTTCAAATACAAATAAAATAAAGACGGTTTTTAAAAGTATTATTAGATAATTTATTTTTATGAAACGCTTAAAAACGTTTTGCATTGCGTTTGTTATTAGCTTTTTATAGAGGGGTGATTTATGGGTTTGCCCATTAAAATTGAAAAAGAAATATTAAAACTTCACAACAAAAAAAATCGTAAAGAGCTTTATAAGTATATAGTCGAAGGGATAATATGCGTTAACGAGCTGCTTAACGCGGGAATAGAGCCGGAATACATAGTTCATACCGAAAATTTCGCTGAGAATCCAAAAGGGAAAGAATTACTGAAAAGAATAAAGAAAATAAACGCTCCGGTTTATTCGGTAGATGAGAATGTTTTTAGAAAACTGGTTGATACGGTGTCGCCTCAAGGGATTTTCTGTATTGCTCCAATGCGGTTTCAACCAATTGAACAAGCGCTTGACAATCCAAAATCCAAAATAATTCTTCTTGATAAAATATCGGATCCCGGCAATCTTGGAACTATTATAAGAACTGCCGCGGCGCTTAATATGAGCGGAATAATGATTCTTTCAAACAGCGTAGAATTATACAATATGAAAGTTATAAGAAGCGCGCTCGGATCTCATCTTCATATACCGATAATGAACGATATAGAACCGGAATTCGTTATAGAAACGCTTCTTCAGAAAAAATTCAAGATATTTGCGGCGATGCCGTCAGGCGGCGAAAATTTCAAAACCGCTTTGAATAACGCTGATAAGACCGCGGTGGTAATAGGAAACGAACATCATGGAGTAGATAAATTATTTTATGAAAATGCAAACATTTCAAGCGTTCATATTCCGATAAACCAAAAAATCGAATCATTAAACGCCGCGGTTACAGCGGCGATAATTATGTCTCAATTAAGCTATAAGTAATGAATTTATTAAAGGAAAAAATATTAGTCGTCATACTTGCCGCGGCGATAGCGGTAAATTTAGTTTATCTGAAAAATTTCGAGGGTTTCAGAAAAAAAATTTTAAGCGGGCAGGATACTGTATCCGAAGATTCAAAAACTTCAAAACAAAAATTTGTTGAAGTCGTTTATAAACCGCTGATTGAATTGTCCGAAGATGAAAAAGCGTATTTTAAAGAATCGTTGAAACTTGATTTGAATAAAGCCGTAGCCGACGATTTAATGGAAATAAGCGGAATAGGAAAATCAACGGCTCAAAAGATAGTAAAATACAGGGAAGACAACGGCAAATTTAAAACAATCGACGAATTAAAGGAGGTTCCCGGAATCGGAGAAACCAAGTTTGAAACTTTTAAGTATTATATAACCGTATCGAATATTGAAGAATTAAAATCTTCAGAGGCGCCGTCTGTTAAAAAAATTAAGAAGAAAACCGGATCTTCTGGAGACGGGAAGGAAACGTCTGAATCCGAACCAAAATCCAAAAAAAAGAAAAAAAAATTAGAGCCTTCTGAAAAAGCGGATTTGAACAATTCGGATTTTGAAACTCTGCGTTCGGTAAAAGGAATCGGAAAAGCGGCCCAGAGAATTATTGATTACAGAGAAGAAAACAACGGTTTTAAAAGCGTTGAAGATTTAAGAAAAGTTAAGGGATTCGGTCCTAAGAAATTTGATAAAGTAAAAGAATTTCTCACGGTAAAACAATATAAAAAAAAGAAATTTACCGGAAAGGAAGAACTTGAACCGGTGAATATCAACGCAGCCGCATACGAGGAATTACGGCAGATTCCGTATATAAGCATAAAAATAGCCAATGATATAATAAGGTATCGGGAATCGCGGGGAGGATTCAAAAAGATTGCGGAATTAAAAAATATCAAGGGAATAGATAATACGATTTTTAAAAGAATTTCAAAATTTTTGGTTTTAAACTGAAAATCAAACGATGAAATATGAAAGAAAAGTTTTTTACAATACAGGTCAACGAACGCGGCAAAAAAAGTCTTGATTATAAGCATCCATGGATTTATCAAAAATCCTGTATAATAAACAATACGAAGATAAACGCCGGAGATATAGTTTTCATATCTTATAAAAACGATATTCAAGCCGCCGGTTTTTTTGACGGCGATTCATTGTTCGCGGTAAAAATACTCGAGTTCAACGTTAATCCTGAAAATTTTAATATCGATACGATTATTAAAACTAAAATCTTAAAGGCGGCGGAATACAGAAAGAAAATAGGAGCCGGAGACGTATGCCGGCTTGTTCATGGGGAAGCGGATGGAATTCCCGGATTATTTGTTGAAAGATACGGAGAACAAATTGTAATACAATATGCGTTTAATGGAATATACGGATTAAAAGAAAACATAACAAACTGTATAAAAGAATTATTTCCCGATTGTCCGGTTTATGAAATAAATCCGGCGCGCGAGAAAAAAATAGTTTCAGGAAAACCTGAATTTCCAATAAAAATCGAGATGGATGGAATAAAATTTTATTTTAATCCGGACGGGCAAAAAACCGGATTTTATCTTGACCAGCGAGTTAATAGAATAAATTTATCAAAATATGCGAAAGAAAACGCGCGCGTTCTGGACGCTTTCGCATATACGGGAGCGTTTGCTTTATACTGTATGAAAAACGGAGCGTCTGCGGATATAATAGAATATAATAAAAAATATTCGGAACAATTCGCGCAAAATTGCGCATTGAACGGATGGAGAGAATCGAGATACCGTATTTACAATGGACGATCCGAAGAAATACTGAAAACGCTCGATTGTAAATACGATATGATTTTTTTAGATCCGCCGGCGCTTGTTTCAAAAAAACATCAAATAAAAAACGCGCTTCAATACATTCATAATATTTTTATAGAAGCGGCGGGATTGCTGAAACCCGGCGGAATAATATCCGTAAGCGTTTGCTCTAACAGTTTAACCGGCGACTCGTTGAATAGGACGTTAATGAACGCCTGCGCGGCGATTGGCAAACAATTCAGAATAATTTATGAAAACAGGGCTGGATTAGACCATCCCGCGATTCTTAATTTTCCGGACGGCGATTATTTAAAATGCATAGGTTTGCAAATGTTATGAAAAACCGGATTATCCGGATTTGGCAATAATGAATTTGAAATAAACGGAGGTATTTTTAATGAAGAATTTTGAATTTGTGGAAAATGTTCCAGTGGCGACAAACTTAAAACATCCAAAAATAAGGACTGCTCAGCAAGTTTGGCCTGATATGATAAAACGCGCAAAAAAAACTATAGACATCTGTCAGTTTTATATTTCAAGTCCGAAAGGAGAAGATTTATATCCGATTTTCGGGATGATAATAGATGCGGCAAAAAACAAAGGCGTCAAAGTCAGAATGATAAATGACGCGATGTATTACAACAGTTATCCGACCAATGTCAATTTTTTTGAGAATATTGGAAATATGGAAGTTAAATTTCTTGACGTTACAAAAATGATGGGCGCGGGAGTAATGCACGCGAAATATATAATAATTGACGGAGAAGATTGTTTTGTGGGCAGTCATAATTTTGATTGGAAATCTTTAAAACACAGTCAAAATCTCGGCGTGAGATTGGCAAATAAAGAATTTGCGGGGATATTAACTCAATTGTTCGAATACGATTGGAAACTCGCGGACGTAAACATTCGTCCGAAAGAATTTGAAGACGAATCTAAAATTCCGTCTAAACCGATAAAATTAAAGGGTTCGGAAAAAATATCGGTTTTTCCCGTAGTATCGCCGGCGGCATTGTCCCCGAAAAAATTTATAACCGAGCTTGAGCTTATAATGGATTTAATAGAAAACGCCAAAGAAGAAGTATTAATTCATATTATGGAATATTCGCCAAGCAGCCAGTATTGTCCCGGATTGTATATCAGGGATTACGACGCGGCTTTACGGGAAGCGGCAGCGAGCAAAAAGATTAAAGTGAAACTGCTCACGTCTCATTGGAGTTTAAAACAGGAAACCCTTCCATTTGTTCAGAGTTTGTCTTTAATACCAAACGTCGAGGTAAAATATATGGATATACCGACGCTCGGCAGAAATTTTGTTCCATTTTCAAGGGTTCATCACGTTAAATATATGGTTGCGGACAATGAAAAAGCCTGGCTGACAAGCAGTAATCTTGAACCGGACTATTTTATTAATTCAAGAAATGTCGGCATAGGGATATTCGGGAAACAACCCGTAAAAACTTTAAGAGAAGTGTTCAATATAAGCTGGAATAGCGAATACGCCAGAAAAATTACGGCGGATAGAGATTATCCAAAACCGAGAATAGAATCTTAAAATTAGAATTAAATCGGTATCTAATCAATAAATTTCTTGCATTTACGGCAAGAATATTGTTAAAAGAATATCCGAAAAAAAACCGTTTTAACGGTTTTAACAATGACTGCTGAATAGCGACAAACTTATATATTAAATTAACAATGCCAATTTT